>JBCCRB010000096.1:0-8305 GCA_039208465.1 Pseudomonadota bacterium | reverse complement strand
TCACAAACGCGCAAGTCGGCCAAGGTGCTGACGTTGTTTATGCTGCTGCAGGCGGAACGGGTATTGGCGTTCTGCAGGCTGCAGCCGACGCGGGCAAGCTCTCGATTGGCGTTGATTCCAACCAAAACCACCTTCAGCCAGGCTCCGTACTGACATCGATGCTCAAGCGCGTTGATGTAGCTGTGTTTGACGCGATGAACGATGGCATGTCCGACGATGAGTTCGCATTTGGCGTCCAGGTGCTCGGCGTTGCTGAAGAAGGCGTTGGCTTGGCGATGGATGAGAACAACGCCGATTTGGTGAACGAAGAAATGATGAAAGCTGTCGAAGACGCGCGTGCGATGATTATTTCCGGTGAGATCAGCGTTCACGATTTCCGCACAGACAGCACCTGCCCATACGGTTCAGTTGGCTGACGCTTAACAAACCTATTGGTCCCATTGGGTCCTATATGTCTAAGCACTTAAATGAACCGCCGCCGGAAAACGCTCCGGCGGCGGTTTTTTATCAATCTAGAGCTAATGATGACGATTTCTGAAACGGCCAAATCTGTGCGCGTTGCCACCGTTCAACTGGCGCTTTCCAGGCCAGGCTCGCCGGACATATTTTACCGGCGTATCGAGTCCCATGTGCGCGTGGCCGCCGATTATGGCGCCGATTTTGTCTGTTTCCCTGAACACGTGACACTGCAGCTTCTGGCGGCCCATGAGCCGATGGTCCCGGCGCACGAGACTGTCGACGCGCTTTCCGCATACACCGATGCATGGCAGGCGACCCTGCGTGATTTGGCAGCACGCTTTCGGATCAACATAATTGGCGGCTCACACGCAACGCGCCTGGCCGATGGCGCCGCACGCAACATCGCCTATGTCGCGCACCGCGATCGATCGATGGACGCTTGCGAAAAAATCCATCCCACGCCCGATGAGCGCGACGTCTGGGGCATCGACGGTGGCACAGCCGTCAGGCCGATCCAGACAGACTGCGCAACGATTGGTGTGTTGATCTGTTACGACAGCGAATTTCCGGAACTTTCACGGCGATTGGTCGACCAAGTGCCGATCGACATATTGTTTGTTCCCTATCTGACCGACGCCCGCGCGGGTCATTTCAGGGTCCGCTATTGCTGCCATGCGCGCACGATCGAAAACCAGCATTATGTGGTGACCGCAGGCATGGTGGGCAGTATTGGAAACGTCGCCAATCTCGATATGGCCTATGCGCAGTCAGCGATTTTAACGCCTAATGATATGGGCTTTGCTCGCGATGGCATCGCCGCGCAAGCTGAACCGCAAGTGGAAGAAATTATCTTTGCCGACCTTGATTTGAACGCCTTGGAACGCGCGCGGCGCCATGGGGCAGTTCGGAATTTGGCGGACCGGCGTAGCGATCTCTATCGGGTCGATTGGAAGGCCAAGCCTTAAACGGGGTCGATGTTCCGCGCGCCAAATTGGGCTTGCTCAGCGCGCGGAACTGGGAGGTTTCGGGGGACCAGAACAGTCGTCATTCATGCTGTTCACCGGCCAGACATTGAGCGCGCACGCAGCCTTTCAAGTTCTTCCGCTGCGTTCACGTGGAGCGGCTGGCGGGAAAGATATTCGACATCGCTGCGCTGGACGCCCATATCGCTGAGCACCCAATCTTCTTTCGTCAGAAGCGTTTTGAATGCATCGCGCCGCTCATAAAGCTCAGTCACTTTACGGTAGCGCCGTGCCCGGGCACGCACCCAGTCCGCGGTCAATCGGCCCAGCGCTGTGACCAATGCGCCGATGCGGCCCTCTTCAAACCGTTCTGAATAATCCAAATGTGCCATCGACTTTCTCCTTGCTCGTTCGATGGGTAGACAATGGCGCGGACCTATGCTTCAATCAAACGAATAGATTTGACAGATCATTCAGAAAAAATGAAAGATAGATCATGAACGCGCCAAACACACCGTCTCCAACTGCAAGTGCCCTTGCTGTTGATCTTGATCTCTTGCGCACCTTTGTCGCGATCGCCGAGACCGGAAGCTTTTCCAAAGCGGCCGAGCGGGTCTTTCGCACACCGTCAGCCGTTTCCATGCAGGTCAAGAAGCTGGAGGAGATATTGCAGCGCTCTGTGTTTGATCGCGATTCCCGCTCGGTTTCGCTGACCGCTGATGGTGAAGTGCTGCTTTCCTATGCACGGCGCATGTTGGCGCTGTCCAACGAGTTGATGGCACGCTTTGTTGTACCCGATATGGCTGGCGTGGTCACATTGGGCGCGCCGGATGATTACGGCCAGCGGATCATGCCCGAGGTTTTGAAGCGTTTTGCCGAAACCCACCCCAATATCCGGGTCAATGTGGTGGTCGAGGCGTCCGAACACCTGCTGAAGCGGTTTGAGCGCGGCGAGCTCGATGTCATGGTCTACACTGCACAGGATGAAAGGCCCGACCCGGATGCGGTCGTTTTGCTCGAAGAGGATCTGGTCTGGGCCGGCGTACGCGGTGGTTCAGCCCATACCCGTGATCCGTTACCCGTTTCCATGTGGGAAGACACATGCGCCTGGTGCCGCCAGGCCAAAGACGCGCTGTCGGCAGAAGGCCGTGGTTATCGCACCGCCTACAAAACCTCGCACACCATGGCCCAGCGTGCGGCGATCATGGCTGATCTGGCGGTCGCGCCTTTTCCCAAGGGGTTTCTTGAGGATCCGCTCATCGCGCTTGGCGAAGAACATGGCTTGCCAGCTTTGGGCAAATATCAGATCCGGATGCGCACAAAGCCGAACCATGGCAAATGCACGGGCGCCGTCGCCGATCATGTGATGGGAATTTTTCATTAGCGCATGAAAGTCGGCACCGTTTCTACCTTGTCACGGGGCGATTCACTTTATCGCAGCGCGCAAAAATAGCGGCCGCGTAAGCAGCAAAAAAATGGCGGCATACTTGCCAATGGCGGCTTGCTTTTGGATATTTCTGGCCGCACGAGAAAGCTGCGCGACCCGGCACAAAAAGGCCATAGGTTTAACGGAGCCGCCATGAAGAAACCGAACTGCCGCGTTCATATTGTGGGGATTTCTCCAAGAACCGGCACGACGCTTCTGGCCGAGAGTATGGCCGTTTGCTTCGACATCGACCATTGCGAAGAGCATGAGCGCGGCTTTAGCAATTTAAAGCGCGCGCGCGGGACCTATTTGACTAAGCGGCCAAGTGACCTGAACCTGATCGAGCCGCGCTTGCGGTTGGACCGGCGGTTCTGGGCGATCTGTCTGATGCGTGATCCGCGCGATGTCATCGTCAGCCGGCACGGCAAGAACCGGGACCAATATTGGGCGCCGTTGCGTATCTGGAAAAGCCGGCTTCAGCTATATCACCGCTTGTACAACCACCCCCGTTTTCTTGCCATTCGCTACGAGGAACTCGTCAGCCGGCCCGATCGTGTCCAGCGCAGAATTGAAGCGGCGATGCCATTCCTAACGAGGAAAGCGGACTTCTCCGAGTTTCATCAATTGGCAAAGCCATCCGATGCCTCCATCAAAGCACTTGGCGACGTAAGGCCAATAAATCCTTCCAGCATCGGCAATTGGCGGCAGAACACCGCACGTGTCGCCGGCCAAATCGCCTTGCACGGGTCGATCAGCGAAGAACTGGTCGAACTGGGCTATGAAAAGGATGATCAATGGATGGGCCTGCTTGAAGGTGTCGAACCAGACACACGGGAATACGCCATCAGCCGCTATGCCAAGCCTCGTACGCGCCTGCAAAAACTGAAACGAAAATTGTGGACCGCTTATCCTGCCGGCGGCGTAGGTTTCACATGCGACCGTCTCAATATCCCGTTTCTCTGAAACGGTCGTTCAGCTGAAAAGGCCGCGACTTGCTGCGTCGACTTTCTATCTGCTAGCACAACATTGAACGCTTAACGTCGGGCCGCGCGGCAATCTTAGTATCATGCAAAAATACCTGATATGCATGCCCCGAGGCGGGTTTAACGACACGCTTTGCCAGATTGAGAAATGCTGGGCCTATGCAGAACGCTGGAACCGCAAACTGTACATCGACCCCGAACTGTCCGGCCTGTTCGGGTTTTTGTGGGACCTTTTCGAAGAGCAGCCGATTAAGACACCAAATCGGAAAAATCTGCTGGTGAAGGAGCGCAGCGAAGTGCTCGACATCGCACCGGAGGGAACGCTCTTGCGCGAACTCTTGCTAGCACATCACGCCCATTCAACGAAGGAATTCGCAAACGACGACACTGGCCGGCACCAGAAATCCCAAAGAGAGTACTGGCAACGCCAATCGTTTGATTTTTTCAAAGATCATGATGATCAGTTCCTGCTGCATATGAGCTATGGCGGGGGAACCGAGAGCCGCGGTTTCATCAACCGGGTCCGTTTACGTGACGATGTCGCTGAATTGATAGAGGCGCGTCTGGCGCAGTTACCTGAAGACTATGTGTCCGTTCATGTCCGGTGCACAGATATGAAATCGAACTACAAGCACTTTATCGCCAGCCTGAAGGAATCCCTGACGGGAAAGAACGCGCTGGTGTGCAGCGACAATCAGCTGGTTGTTGACTACGCCAAATCTGCGCTGACCGGGACACAGGTGCACACGACGGAAAGCGAGCGGTCAAAGACAGGAAAAGCCATTCACGGCGAAATGCGAAGAATTGGTGTCGGGAAATCAACCCGTTATGGCGCTATGCTTGACTTGATCACCGATCTTGTCGCGCTTGGCGGCGGCGCGGAGATTCACGTGGCGCCAACCTATCCGCATTTGCGCGGTAATACCCTGTCAAAGGCCGTTAAAAAGGCGCGTCGGGCGATTGGCTTTGATCGCACCGTCCATGTGTCCGGTTTTTCTGAATTGGCGCAATACCTGACGGAAAACAAAGACGTGCTCGCCCGTTTCATGGGCCGCTAATCGAAAAGCGGGATTATCTGGCGCGCTAGTGCGCACCATCCCAATCATCGGCGGCCTGCGCATCCACCGCTAATGGAACACTCATGTCAACGGCCGGCATAGCCGCGTTTTCCATGATTTGTTTCACTACCGGAATGGTTTTATCAACCTCGTCTTCCGGCACTTCGAAAATCAGCTCATCATGCACCTGCAACAGCATTCTGCCGGTTAGCGAAGCGTCGCAAAGCGCTTTCTCCATACCAATCATCGCGCGCCGGATGATATCGGCCGCTGAGCCTTGGATGGGGGCATTGATTGCGGCCCGTTCATTAAAAGCGCGCACCGAAGGGTTTGACGAGCGGATCTCGGCATAATGGGCGCGCCGTCCGAAGATCGTCGCGACATAGCCATGTTCACGGGCAAACGCCTTGGTGGCGTCCATATAGTCTTTGATCCCGGGAAAACGTTGGAAGTAGGTCTTGATATAGTCCGAAGCTTCCGACCGCCCGATACCCAGATTATTAGCGAGGCCAAAGGCCGAGATGCCATAGATGATGCCAAAATTGATCGCCTTGGCGTTGCGCCGAATATCTGGTGTCATATCGGACAGCGGTACGTTGAACATTTCCGAGGCCGTCATGGCGTGAATATCGATCCCGTCAGCAAAGGCCTGCTTCAGTTGCGCGATGTCGGCAACATGAGCCAGCACCCGTAGCTCAATCTGGCTGTAATCGGCCGAGATCAGCTTGTTGCCTTTTTCCGCAACAAAAGCGGTTCGGATGCGCCGCCCTTCCGCCGTTCGAATCGGGATATTTTGCAGATTGGGATCCGACGAGGACAGCCGCCCCGTTGAAGTCGCAGCCATCGAATAGGATGTGTGAACACGATTGGTCTCCGGATTGATGAAACCGGGAAGGGCGTCCGTATAGGTCGATTTTAACTTCGTCAGCTGCCGCCAATCAACGATCTTGCGCGGCAGCGCATGACCCTCGGCCGCCAAATCCTCCAGCTGCTGTGCGCCGGTAGCCCATTGGCCGGTCTTGGTTTTCTTGCCGCCGGGCAGTCCCATCTTGTCGAAGAGAATTTCACCCAACTGCTTTGGCGAGCCGACATTAAATCTTTCGCCGGCTAACTCGTAAATTTCATCATCATAGGCAGCAGCTTTCTGCGCAAACTCACCGGAAAGGCGGGACAGGATTTGCCGGTCAACGGCAATGCCGTTCTTTTCCATGCGCGCCAAAACCGGCACCAAGGGCCTCTCCAGCCTTTCATAAACGCGGCTCAGCCCGGCAGCGCGCAAGCGTGGCATGAGTGTGCGCCATAGGCGCAGCGTAATATCCGCATCCTCGGCAGCATAGCGGGTCGCGACATCGAGCGCGATCCGATCAAAAGTGACCGCTTTTTTGCCGCTGCCAGCAATATCCTTATAGGCGATCGGCTTATGGCCGAGCCATTTTTCCGCCAAAGCGTCCATCCCCTGGCCGCCATTGCCGGCATCGGTCACATAGGAAAGCAGCATCGTGTCATCGAAACAGGCGATATCGACCCCGTAACGATGCATGACCAGCCAGTCATATTTGATGTTCTGCCCGATGACGAGGATCGAGGGGTCTTCAAGCAACCCCTTTATGGCCTCAACCGCTGCGTCCAGCGCGATCTGGTTATCAAGCAGGCCGCCACCACCCAGAAGATCATCTTCGCCATCGCGATGCTGCAGCGGCACATAACAGGCTTCATTTTCGTCATGCGACAGCGAAAACCCAACAAGATTGGCCTGCATGGCATCCAGCGAGTCCGTCTCCGTATCAAAGGCGACAACGCCGGCCTCACGCGCTTTTGCGATCCACGCATTGAGCGTGTCGAGATTACGTATGCATACGTACTTGTCTGTCTCAAACGGCGCGACAGCGGTTTCGGCTCGCGCTGCCGCCAATCTGTCCGGCGTCCATTCGTCCTGCGATGTGTCATCGCCATCGGCATTGGCCGCGACGGCTGCTGGTGTTGCGGCATCAAGATCGGGCCCGCGCGCCGCACCCCGATCGACGATGGGCACATCCGCCGGCTCTACCGCGCTGGCATCAGCGCCCGTAGCTTCGGCAACACGGCGGGTCAGCGATGTAAACTCCATCGCTTTCAAAAACCCGATCAAACGCGGTCCGTCTTGCGGTTCGAGCGCCAACGCATCAAGCGGCAGATCAAGCGGCGTGTTGACATCAAGCGTGACCAACTGGCGTGACAGCCGGGCTTGATCTGCAAAATTGATCAGGTTTTCGCGGCGTTTGTTCTGTTTGATCTCGGATGCGCGTTCCAAAAGGCTGTCGAGGTCGCCATACTCATCCAGCAATTGCGCCGCCGTTTTGGGGCCAATGCCGGGCACGCCCGGGATATTGTCCGTCGAATCGCCCGTCAGTGATTGCAGATCAATCATCTTTTCCGGGCCGACGCCAAATTTCTCGATCACCTCAGCAATGCCGATCTGCCGGTCCTTCATCGTGTCATACATGGACACCTTGTCGGTCACCAATTGCATCAGATCCTTGTCGGACGAGACGATCGTGGCCTCCGCACCGGCTTCTTCGACAAGTCGGCTATAAGCGGCGATAATGTCGTCGGCCTCATAGCCTTCGGTTTCGATGCACGGCACATTGAAGGCGCGCGTCGCTTCACGAATCAGGCCAAACTGGGGGCGCAAATCCTCTGGCGGCTCGTCGCGATTAGCCTTGTAGTCTGCATAAAGATCATTGCGAAATGTCTTCGATGAATAGTCGAAAACCACGGCAAAATGGGTTGGCGTGACACCCACTTCCGTGTCCCGCGCGCTTTGCAAAAGCTTCCAGAGCATGTTGCAGAAGCCGGAGACAGCGCCGATCGGCAGCCCATCCGATTTGCGGGTGAGCGGCGGCAGTGCGTGAAACGCTCGGAAAATATAGGCCGAACCGTCGACGAGAAAGAGATGATCACCTTGTTTCATGCGCTATGGCTTAGCGCGCTCATCGTGGCGCGGCAATCACTGCCGGGCATAGCGTGTCATTTCTGCCCTTATCACGGACAATTCATGCAAATCGGTAACATATCAGAGTTAGGTTGCGTTGCGTATCCTTCGTCCATTTTGTAGCGTCCGCGCGCCAAGGAGTGTCCCAATGTCCCGCAAAAAGATCTTAAGCGTTGTTCTTGCCGCTTCCGTTTGCCTGCCGACGGCCGGTTATGCTGCGCCGCTGCAAAAGCTGGCTGCACCGACGGCGAGTGCCGATAGCAATATCCATCTTGCAAGCCGGCGGGGTGACACGAACATCAGACGGGGCTCTGGTGGTAACCGAAACATTATACGCCTGTTTCCGCGCGGGTCGCAGCAGCGCCAATCCGTAACGCAGCCAACCAGACCTGCAGCGCCGATCAGAAAGATCTCCGGGCCGTCATTCTTCAATTATGAAGCGGTCG
>JBCCRB010000095.1:0-8349 GCA_039208465.1 Pseudomonadota bacterium | reverse complement strand
GTCCAGAAGGTGGCTACCGTGGCGTTCGGCCTGGCGCTCTACGCGTACGCGTTCCGCCAGGTCCAGGGAACGAAGACCTACGAGGTCCGGGTTCGCGCGGTGGCGGATAATGGCGCTGCTGATAAAGCGGCGCTCAAATTGCTTGCGCACGAATTTGGGATTGCGCGATCCGGTCTGGACATGATCGGCGAGGAAGATAGCGCTGATCAGACACTGATCGCCCCGGATAGTGAAGCGCTGCGGGCACAATTAGAGGCTTTGCTTTAGGCCCGATCAGGCCTTGGCGCGCTCGATGGCTTCTACGATCAGTTTTTGCGCAACTTCCGTTCCCTGCCAGCCGCCGGTCTTGACCCATTTCCCGGGCTCCAGATCCTTATAGTGCTCAAAGAAGTGCTCGATCTGCTGCACCGTAATCTCCGGCAAATCCGAATAATTATGGACCTTATCATAGCGCTTGGTCAGATGGTGAGACGGCACGGCGATGATTTTTTCGTCCTGGCCGGAATTGTCTTCCATGAGCATGACGCCAATCGGCCGAACATTGATCACACAACCGGGGATCAGCGGGCGGGTGTTGGCGATCAGCACGTCGATGGGGTCGCCATCATCGGAAAGGGTGTGTGGGACAAAGCCATAATTGCCCGGATAGGACATCGGCGTATAAAGAAAGCGATCAACGACCAGCGTGCCGGCATCCTTGTCCATCTCATATTTGATCGGGTGGCCGCCCATCGGGACTTCAATAATGACATTGACATCTTCGGGCGGGTTGTCTCCGATCGTTATCGCATCAATGCGCATGGCTGGCTCGCTCCTGACTTTCCTCGATGGTGTAGGCTGCAACGCGTGTTGAGTGCAACACGACCTTCGGTCAGTAAACTATCGATGTGCCTTTACCGCGACGGCAGGCGCCCCGAACAGCATTGGAAGACAGGATCATGAAGAAACAGATTTTTTCCGTCACGGCGTTGTTTCTGGCGGGCATCGCACCGGCTGCCGCACAGTCAATTTCGAGCGTTTATACAAAGCTTGATGTTGGTGAGACTTGTACCGAAATCGATGCCAACGAAATTGGCGCATCCTTTGCCTGCGATGGGCATCCGGGCTACGGGTTCCTGCTGGACGAGTATGATCTGCGCACGTCGATCTTCTACGGTTATGTCGGCGATTGGTACGGCGAAGGTGCCTGGGAGAGCTTCCAATCCTTCAATGGGGTCAATGATACAATTGAATGGCGGCTGCATGATGGGGTGCCGCGGGCGACCATATTGCGTTGGTTCATTGATAATCCGGACCCTAATACGGGTGCGCCATCGGAGCAAACCCGCGGCCAGGTTCTGGTGGTGTCTAAGGTTGCACAGCCGGGCGAAGGTGAGGGCTGTGTCGTTGCCTATGTGGATGCACGCGTAAATTCGGATGCCAATGCGTTGGCGCGTGAAGCGGCGGACCAGCTTTACGCAACGTTTCAATGCCGGGTCGATGAGCCGGCGTTCATCGGCGAAAGGGGCCCTTATGCCGGGGTGCCGTCGCGCGCCTTTGGCCCTTGACCAAGCGGCTTACCGCCAGACGTAAGCGATTTTTTTGATCGATTTGCCGGCAAAGATTTCATGACCTTCGGCAACATCTTCGCCGCCCAGATTGGCATAGAACTCGTTGGCATTGTTGTTTTCTTCCAGCGTCCAAATGACAAGACCCTGGCAACCATGGCGGTGCAGTTCGCGCCTTGCGGTGTCAAACATGCGCTTGCCGAGGCCGATACCCTGATATTCCGGGAGCAGGTAGATCTCGTAAATCTCGCCGTCTTGCGGGAGGGAGCGAGCCCGGTTGAGCCCGTAAGTGATGTAGCCGACGATCAGGCCCGCCATTTCGACAACCATGATGCAGGTGCCGCGCTTGACGGCACGACCCCACCAATGCGCGTCGCGCCGATTGATCATCGCCAGTAGAGAAGTATGCGGCAGAATGCCGGCATAAGCGTGGCGCCACGCCGCTGCGTGTACCGCGGCAATCGCATCCCCATCCTCCACCGTCGCCGGTCGTATGTCGATCGTGAGCAACGTCATCGTGGTTAACAATGGGGCACGGACGGCGTTGCGGCAACCTTCCTTTCGGCGAAGCGTGCACTTTTCACAATTTCGATAGGGACCGCCGCGTCTATGACGCCATCGCGTTACGGCTCTTTTCGAAGCGTTTTCGTTCGTGAGGATCAAGGTAAAGCTTACGCAATCGGATCGATTTCGGGGTCACTTCGACCAGCTCGTCGTCCTGGATCCACGACAGGGCGCGTTCCAGCGTCATCTTGATCGGCGGTGTCAGCTTGACGGCATCATCCTTACCGGCGGCGCGAATGTTGGTCAGTTTCTTGCCCTTCAAGACATTGACCTCCAGATCATTGTCGCGCGTGTGGATGCCGATGATCATGCCCTGATACACCTTTGCACCCGGATCGATCACCATCGGCCCGCGGTCTTCCAAATTGAACAATGCATACGCGACCGCCTCGCCCTGATCCATCGAGATCAGCACGCCATTGGTCCGTCCTTTGATTTCGCCACGATAGGGTGCGTAATCATGAAACAGGCGGTTCATGATCGCCGTGCCTTTGGTATCGGTCATCAATTCAGACTGATAGCCGATCAAGCCGCGTGTCGGGGCATGGAATACCAGCCGGACGCGGTCGCCGCCAGACGGGCGTAGTTCCAGCATCTCGCCTTTGCGCTCCTGCATTTTCTGGACAACGGTGCCGGAATGCTCATCGTCCACATCGATGACTACTTCCTCGATGGGCTCGAGCAATTGCCCATTATCGTTCTTTTGCATGACGACGCGCGGGCGCGAGATGGACAATTCAAAGCCCTCGCGGCGCATGGTTTCGATCAGCACCGCCAATTGCAGTTCGCCGCGGCCCGACACGTAAAAGGAATCCTTATCGGCTGAATCCTCGATCTTCAGCGCGACATTACCTTCGGACTCTTTCATCAGTCGGTCACGGATAACCCGGCTGGTGACCTTGTCGCCTTCGGTGCCGGCGAGCGGTGAATCATTGACAATGAAGCTCATCGTCACGGTGGGCGGGTCGATCGGCTGCGCTTCTAAAGGTTCCATGATCGCCGGGTCGCAGAATGTGTCGGCAACGGTGCCCTTCTGCAGACCGGCGATGGCCACAATATCACCCGCGACTCCTTCTTCAATTGGCTGGCGCTCAAGCCCGCGGAAGGCGAGGATCTTGGAAATCCGGCCGCTTTCCAATTGTTGACCGTCCTGGCCAAGCACCTTGATCGTCTGGTTGGGTTTGACCGACCCGGATTGAATACGACCGGTGATGATGCGACCGAGGAAGGGATTGGCTTCCAGGATGGTGCCGATCATGCGGAATGGGCCGTCGGCGACGGTTGGTTGCGGGACATGGTCCAGGACCAGATCAAACAGCGGTTTGAGCGAAGCGTTGTCTGGTTTGTCCGGTGTGTCGGCCATCCAGCCGTCGCGTCCCGAGCCATAGAGAATTGGAAAATCGAGCTGCTCATCGGTGGCGTCCAGTGCGGCAAACAGGTCAAAGACTTCATTGACCACCTCGTCGGCACGGGCATCGGGCCGGTCGATCTTGTTGATCGCCACGATTGGCCGCAGACCAACTTTAAGAGCCTTGCCGACGACGAACTTCGTTTGTGGCATTGGTCCTTCTGCCGCATCGACCAGCAAAACCGCGCCGTCGACCATGTTCAGGATCCGCTCGACTTCACCGCCAAAATCGGCGTGGCCGGGTGTGTCGACAATGTTGATCCTTGTGCCTTCCCACTCGACCGACGTCGCTTTGGCAAGGATGGTGATGCCCCGCTCTTTTTCGATGTCGCCGGAATCAAGCGCGCGTTCAGCGATCTGCTGGTTTTCGCGGTAAGCGCCGGATTGTTTGAGGAGTTCGTCGACGAGCGTGGTTTTGCCATGGTCGACGTGCGCGATAATCGCGATGTTGCGGAGAGCCATAATTGTTTTCCGGGAGTGATAGCGTCATGGACGCTGCGGTTCATTTTGCGGCGCACATAACCCAATTTGCCGGAAAACGGAATGCCTTGGTCAGCAATAATCCTCGACACCGAAAGCCTGCGGGTAGGAATAGCGCGCGCCATGGCACCAACCGGCTGGCAGCAGGCCTTCAATGGTTTTCAAAACATCGGGCGTGAGCTCTAGTTCAGCAGCGGCGGCGTCTTCGGCCAAGTGCTCGGCGGACCGGGTTCCGGGAATCGCGATAGAGTTCGGCGCCATTGCGAAGGTCCAGGCAATGGCCAGGCTTGATGTCGCGACGCCCTTGTCTTGGGCAAAGGACCGTAGCGCCTGAACTTTTTCGATGTTTGCCGTCAAATTGGGCTCGGTGAAGCGCGGATTCGCCTTACGAAAATCGACATCGGGAAAATGCGCACGATCCGGGTCAGTATCGGTCAAGAGGCCGCGTCCGACCGGTGAAAACGACACGAAGGTCGTGCCGAGCTTTTTGCACGTTTGCAGCATGCCCAGTTCGGGTAGGCGCGTCTGAAGCGAATATTCAGACTGAACTGCTGCGACGGGATGGATTTTAGCAGCGCGTTCGAGCGTCGCGGGCTGAATTTCGGACAGGCCGATCGCGCCGATCTTGCCTTCTTCAATGAACCCCACCAACGTTCCCATCATGTCTTCGACCGGCACTCTATGATCGCGGCGATGGATGTAGAACAGTTCAACTCGGTCGGTGCCGAGCCGTTTCAGCGATGCCTCAAGTTCGGTGCGCAGATGGTCTGCGTCATTGCGAAAATCACGTTCCGGCGCGGGGATAATTCCTGCCTTGGTGGCGATGACGAATTGCTCGCGCGTCCCTGGATTTAGTTTCAGAAAACTACCGATCGCATTTTCAGAAACGCCCATGCCGTAGATGTTTGCCGTATCGATATGGTTGACCCCAAGATCAAGGGCGGCTTTGAGCGTTGCGTGGCTCTCCGCTTCGGTCGTCTTGCCATAGATGCCACCAAAGCTCATCGCGCCGAGGCCAACCGCGCCGACCTTCGGACCGGATTGTCCCAATTGAACTTGTCTCATGATCCCAGTCTTTCCTTATGCAAGCCCGCGCTTTTCCAGCATCGCGTCCGGTGTGGGGAGCTGTCCGCGAAAGCCGATATAGGCGTCTTCCGGTTCCGTGGTGCCGCCGGCGGCATAGATGTTTTCGCGCAGTTTTTGCGCCAATTGCGGGTTAAACGGATCCCCGGTCTCTTCAAACGCTTTGAATGCATCGGCGTCGAGAACCTCGGACCACATGTAGGAATAGTAGCCCGCCGCGTAGCCGTCGCCGGAGAAGATATGCAGGAAATGCGGGGATTGATGGCGCATTACCATCGCGTCCGGCATGTCGAGCTTGGCCAATGTATCGGCTTCAAAAGCCAGCGGCGCGTCGATCGCCTCTGCCTGTTGGTGATAGGCCATATCGACCAGGGCTGATGACGTGTACTCGACCGTGTCAAAGCCGGCGTTGAAGGTTTTTGCCGCCAGGATTTTTTCCAAAAGTGTGTTGGGGATCGGCTCTCCGGTCTCAAAATGGCGCGCAAATCGCTCCAAAACATCAGGCACGGTGAGCCAGTGTTCATAGAGCTGCGAGGGCAATTCAACGAAATCGCGGCTCACGGAGGTGCCGGAAACGCTGGGATAGGTCACATTTGAGAGCATGCCGTGCAGGGCATGGCCAAACTCGTGGAAAAGCGTCCGCGCGTCTTCAAAGGAAATCAGCGCGGGTTCCCCTTCTGACGGCTTGGCGAAGTTCATCGTGTTGGTGATGATTGCCGTTTCATCTTTCAGTTTGGATTGGGTGCGGATAGCGCTCATCCACGCGCCGGACCGTTTTGACGGCCTAGCAAAATAGTCGGCCACAAATAGCGCCTGATGACTGCCATTGGGGTTCAAGACTTGCCAGGTTCGCGCATCGGGATGCAGCCAGTCAGTGCCGTCGACGGGCTCAAACGACAGGCCGAACAATTTGTTGGCGACCCAAAATGCGGCCTCGATCATGTTTTCCAATTTCAGATAGGGTTTTGTTTCCTCGTCCGAATAGTCGAAGCGCTCTATGCGGATACGTTCGGCGTAATGGCGCCAATCGGATGCCTGCAGCGTTTCGTTGATGCCGTCAGCTTTCATCATGGTTTGGATGTCGCTGGCTTCTTCGACCGCGCGGGCGCGCGCCTTGTCCCAAACCGTCTCCAGCAGTTCCATCACCGCGCCGGGCGTTTTGGCCATTGTGCCATCGAGCTTTAAGTCTGCGAAAGTCTGGAAATCGAGCAATTGTGCCTTCTCGGTTCGCAGCTTCAGCGTTTCCTCAATGATCTGACTATTGTCGCTTTTGCCGCCATTTTTCCCGCGAGAGGTCCATGCGGCGAATGCTTTTTCCCGCAAATCACGGCGTTTGGAGGCAATTAGGAAGGGTACGACCACCGAGCGCGATGCGGTAACAGCGTATTTGCCGGGCTGGCCGCGATCCTTGGCGATCGCCGCCATGGTGGATTTCAGATCCTGGGGGATGCCGTCCAGATCGCCTTCATCGATCGCCATGAACCAATCGCTCTCGTCCTTTAAGACGTTTTGGGCAAACTGGGTACCAAGCGTGGCGAGCCGCTCGTTGATCGCGATCAGCCTTGCCTGTTCTTCGCCCTTTAACGCGGCGCCCATGCGCACGAAACTGCGCCGGGTTCTTTTCAAAACCTGATATTGTTCGGTCGTCAGGTTTAGCGCGTCGCGCTTGGTCCAAAGTGTATCGATCCGCTCGAACAACGCGCGGTTCTTGGCAATTTCACCGGAATGACGGGCAAATTCAGGCGCGATCTCGCGCTCCAGTGCCTGTATGGTTTCATTGGTGTGGTTGGCGGCCTTGGTGAAAAACAGCGATGCTGCCTTTGACAACGTTTTACCGGCCCATTCCAAAGCTTCGATCGTGTTTTTGAACGTTGGCTCGCGGCTGTCAGTGGCGATCGCTTCCACCTCGGCCAAATTCTCGGCAAATCCTGCCCGTATGGCGTCTACCAGTTCCTGGTCCGACAGTTTGGAATATTCCGGCAGCCCGAGCGGGCCGTTCCATTTAAGAATTGCGGCGTTGATGGATTGTTCGGTGGTCATGGCAAACTCCATATGTGTGTTGGCGCATGTAGGCCGCTGGGTCACGCGCGCCAAGGCGTCAGCTGAGCTGCCTTATTCGATCGTTGATGGTTTCGCGGACTGCCTCCAATAAAATAGAAAAGGACTGGAAACCCTCGTCAGTCACGTCATCGGTGTCCAAGGCGATCACAATTGTGCGCAACACATCGGTCAGTTCGACCTTCAATCCATGCAACTCATCGATATCGTCTTCCAGCAAGGCTCGTTTTTGGATGTCGAGCACCTGATAATTGTAGACATCTGCGCGATTTTTCTGGCCGGCGGTCAGACGTGAGCGCAGTGCGAACAGGCCAGAGACGAGTACGGTCGCAACGGTGACAAGGAGCGCGAGTGGTTCAGCGTTTTCCTGGATGAAGCTTGGTTCATCGCGTAGGTAAAAGGCTTCGGCGCCATCGTGCAGCGGGACCGATAGGCCGCGCGCCTGGTCTGGCTGCGTGATCGCTGAGGCAAGTGAAAAGCGGATGGTCAAATCAAGCCGGTGTTCAAAAAGGATGCGTGTGAGTTCGCGGATCGCGTCAGTGGATATGTTGTCGCGTGAAACCAAGATCCGGTCGACGGAGGAAGTGGGGACATCACGGCGTGGCACCGGTGTGGCGCCCGTGTAGGTTCCGGCCGGTATCTCAGCGGCTTCCAGGAATGGGCGTTTGACCGCTATGGCTGCTGCCTGTCGGATCGGGACGATGCGGAGGCGCATGCCTTTTAGCTGTGCATCCTCAAACAGTCGGATGAGCTGTGCGTCGCGCAATGACCGGATGGTGAAAAGTGCATCGACTTCGCGGTTCAACAAACGATCAGCGCCGTTCTGAAACGGTTCTGCGTTCCATCGCATAGCATCAATCGGCAGATCATAATGGTCGCCTAATACCCAAAATGAGCGAAATGAATCGGTGCCAAAAGGTGGAACCGACACGGATACGTTTTGTAAGTCGTTGACGCTGGAAACGCCTGTTTCGTCCAAGGCGATCAATTGCATCATGTCGGGATAGAGATCAGCGATGACGCGGATGTCTGAAACAACTGGTGTGTCTGACCGAATAACGGCGGTATCAATCTCACCACTGTTCAGCAGCGCGATGTTTTGCGATGCGTCGGTGGTCGCCCTTACCGACAATCGAAGTGTGTCTGAGTGGCGTTCGACAACTTCGGCAACCTCGCGCATGAGGACATAGGCATCGGATCCAAGCGGGC
>JBCCRB010000094.1:0-8351 GCA_039208465.1 Pseudomonadota bacterium | reverse complement strand
GTCTAAACAAATCCTTAACGCGCCCAGTTCCTAGGGAAAGCGGTATGGCTTGGGCTGCACAAGGCCGAAAAACAAAGGGCAATCGTGTGCTGCAACGAAACAATCTGCAGCCGTTTTGGCCGCACAGGTGAAATTGCATCACGCGATTTGGAGAGCGCGGCGCGCGAATCGAAAAATTTTTCCAACCGCCGCGTTTCGGTCAATTTTTACCGCTGCAACCATAAGCGCGCTGGGTTGGGGGCGCCTGGAAGCGAGGACAAGTCCGGCTGATGCACCCCCCTATATTCCGTTTTTTGATGATTCCCTTTGTATTGATGGCGGCTGTGGAAGCGCCGCTGGCCATGGATTTTGGCGATGATACCGGCACTTACGCCAATGACAGCCAATGCGACGACCGGCGCTTTGTCGGCACCGGCATGGCGGCTTCCTTAAACGATGATCACATCGGCCATGACCGCAATGATTGTCAGCGTCTTTTCGATGCGGGTATGATTGCGCCGGTTGACGCGGAGACCGGCCAAGCCGCGACCCAATGTGCGGCGATCGATTTTGGCGATAATTCGTCGGAATGGTCTGACGATGGCGAGTGCGATGATGCGCGCTTCGATGGGCCGGGCACGCACTCGATTATCAGCCTGAAGGATGTGCGCGCCGATGCCAATGACTGCAAGCGGCAATGCGAAAGCGGTCGCATCTGGCTGCGCAGTCCGGCTGACTGAACTTGACCTGACAATCGGATTGCCTGTGAGGACAGGGGCCTTTGCCCCCGGAAGGCTCGGAATTATCCGACTTGCTTGCGCGAATGGAGGCCAGTAAAACGCCAAAAGCTGCCCTAGGTGATTGCAGCGTAATGCGCTTTGGCACCCTACGAGACCCCTTTTGTCGCTCATCACCGAACATAATGACAGACATCAAAGCCCTGGCGTCTCACAAGGGGTCTGGTTTGACGATGCGCTGTCAGTTTATGTGACCCAGGATTTGTCTGTTATCTCTGCAATTTTGCGGTCGCCCGACTGGGTCGTCGCCTACCGCGAACCGGTTGATCGGATATTGGGTGATACGATGCTTGGCGCGCAAACGCGCTATGACACGACGCGGTTTGCGTTTGAAAATCTACCGCTGGCCAATGAAGGCGACAGGCACAGTCAATTGCGGCGGGCCTTTGCGCTGCGCCTGGCGGCGCACCGCGAAGAGCTTGAGGTGTCTTTGCCTGGCGTGCTGGCGCCGATGGTCGACCAGGCTCTGTCAAAGCCGAGCGCTGATCTCGTCGGTGAAATTGTCCTGCCATTGGTGCGCCATATCCTGCAGGTTTACGGGGCGCCCGAGCATGTTGATGAAACCGTGTCTGTTTCCCAAGTCCTGGATCCGCTGATCAGTCTTGGCCGGCGACAAAGAATTGAAAAATCCCTGACAAATATGCGCGCGGACCTGGCTGCTGCTGGCGATGGTTTGACCGAGGCGGAAATTGCTCAGGGCTTGAGCTTTCAGATTTTGGGTGGGGATTCGTTGGCGGGCAGCCTGTCCGCATCCCTTTTTGCCGTTTTGGACGCTCATCCAGGTTGGCGCCTTTGCGATATTGATTGGCCAGAGCATATTGCCGGGACTGGCGTGCCTTACATCGCCCGGCGCTGCACCCGCGCTATGCGCGTAAACGCGTATGATTTCGAGGAAGGCGCCTTTATCCGTCTTTATTTGCGCCAGTTTGCTGGCTTGGCCCGTAAAGCCAATGCCGAAACCGTGTTTGGTATTGGCCGGCATGTTTGCCCCGGCAAAAATATCTCGCTGCGGATCTGGGCCATTATGGCAGACGTACTTGCCCGCCGGGCGGAAAGTGTGCGTGTGCGCTCGTACCGGTGGCGGTCGTCGGACTACGTATTCGATCATCTTGATGAATTGGTTTTGGACGTCCATGGCTGAGTTTAACGCGGTGCGCGCGGCAATTATCGCTGAGTTGAACAAGTTTGACGGTGTTGGTGGCCTCGATCACGCGACAAAGGCTGATGTATTGTTTGATGATCTTGAGGGGTTTACCAGCCTGAAGGCCGTTGAACTGTGCATGGCGATGGAAGAACGCTTCGGCATTGAGGTCGATATGGCTGAGATTACCGAAGTCGACGGAGTTCACGCGTTTGCGCGGCGGGTTGTCCACCTCATTGGCGGCGACAAAGCCGACACGCCAGCGGAAGTGGCTGGGGCAGAGCGCTTGGTCGCTTTGAACAAGGGCAAGGAAGGTGTTTGCCCGGTGTTTCTGGTTCATCCGGGCGGGGGCGGTGTGTTTCCGTATCGTGCACTGGTGAATTTGATGCCGCCTGATGTCCCCGTTTTTGGCATTCAGGCGCGGATGCCGAACCATCCTGATGGCAGTTTTTCATCGATCAACGAGATGGCGGAAGCTTACAAGGCACTCATCGCACCGGTGATCGGTCATCACCGCCTCAAGGTTGGCGGCTGGTCGGGCGGCGGCCTCGTCGCGTTGCAGATGGCGGCACTACAGTCCCATGGCGAACCGGCCAAGCTCGTGTTGATTGAAACGTTCAACCCGCAGCATGATGGGCGCCAGCAAACGGCCTTTGAGCGCCTAACAACACCGGCTTACTGGACGCTGGCCAATTGGCAGCGGCACCAATTCAGGGCGAAAATCAAGAAGATGCCCGACATGCATGCGGCGTTGCCGGAAGAGGATGTGGAGGAACGGTTCCAAAAGCCGGTCCTGGATGCGTTTTCAGCTGCCCGTGCGCGTTATCAGCCACGTGTGGCGAATGCCGATCTTTTCGTGGTCAGGGCGAAGGCGGGCCGGTGGAATGCGTTCCGGGCCGGTCCGGCGATGGGCTGGGATTTGTTTGTATCCGGCGATGTGGAAACGCTTGAGGTGTTGGCATCGCACCAGAGCATCATCTTGCCGGCGCAAATTGCACAATGGGCGCCGGCCGTGTCAGCCTTTTTATCGGACTGACACGGCAGTTCGTTTGTCTGTTGTCATGCTGTGGTGACCATCGCCTCCAAAGCATCCAGAGCCGCGCCGAAACCTTCTGCCGCGCCGCCCTCGATGGCGCCATCGCGGCCTTCCTTGGTCTTGTAAGTGCTGACCAGCGTGAGAAGCGTGCCGCCATCGACATCGGTGAACTCATTTTCGTTGACGACTTCGCCGCCGGTCCAATCCTCGTCCCAGTTTTCAGTAAAGGTGCTGGTGGCGTGGGGTTCATAGGCGAGCCATTTGCCGCGCAGGATCATTTTTCCGCCATCGGGCTGGTCCCAGACGATCTTCAGATCCCCGCCGACAACAAAGGTCGTTTCGACTTCGCTGACCGGATAACCGGGATTGGCATACCATTGCTTCATCGCCTCGGCGTCATGGTAGGTCTCAAAAACCTTTTTGCGCGGAGCAGGGAAGACACGTTCGAACTTGATCGTCGTGTCGTTCGGGGTGGTGACGGTGAGCTTGCTCATGATGTTGTCTCGCTTTGTTGGAATTGTTTATCGAGGTGGTCGAACAGCCACTCCATGCCCTTGCGGCGGCTTGCGGCATCGTCATTGCCGTCGAGAAAAGCACCATGTTCGGTGAAGATCATGCGGGTTGCTTCGCCCTTGGCGGCGAAAGTGACCGTTGCTAGCGAGGCCGACAGGCGCACATCGTCCTTCATCATCGCATAGGCCATGACGATCCTTTTGCCGGCGACGATGTCCATGAAGATCGTCTCATTGGCGAGTTCTGATCCGTCCTTGTGGCGCCATCTGCCGTGCTCGCGGCCACCGACGCGGAAGTCGACGTCGTACTCAAGCGTTGTCCATTCCGGCCCGTCGCTGTCGACAAACCAGCGGCGTTTTTTAGCGGTGTCCGACCAGAGGTCGAAGACGCGATCAGGCGGCGCGGCGATGGTGCGTTCAATGGTGAAGTTTTCGTGGCTGATACTCATTGCCCTTGCTCCACTTGCTGTTTGAATTTGTCGTAAAGCCAGCCGATGCCGCCGGTTCGATCTATGGTGCCGTCGATGCCGACGAAGTATGCGCCCTGTTCGGTGTAGGTGAGTTTTGTGGTTGCACCGTCTTCTTCAAACGTCACCACGGCGAGCGAAGCAGAATCCAAACGGTCATCCATGGACATGGTGTAGGCAAAGGCGATCCGGCTCGCCGGTACGATGTTCAGGAACGTTGTCTCGTTGGCGTGCACCACGCCCTTGTCGTCGCGGGCGGCTGTGCGTTCCCGGCCACCCATGCGCACATCGATTATGCTTTCGAGCGTTTCCCAGCCGTCAATGTCAGCAACAAACCAGCGCGCTTTCAATTCTGGGTCCGTCCAGGCTTTCCAGCAGGTGGCCAAAGACGCGTTGCAGATGCGTTCAACGGTGAATGTTGAATGGATCGGTTGCATGATCAGGCCTCCAGCGTTTTGGCGAGGTCTTCGAGCTGCGAGATGCAGCTGTTCCAACCGCCTTCGAAGCCCATCTCTTCATGCTTGAGGCGGGCATCGGCATTGGCGTGCTTGGCGCGTGCGATGTAAAAAGTGCCGCCGTCCGGCGTGTCGGTCATGGTGATATCGGCGGTCATGAAGGGCTCGGTGTTGGGCCTGAAGCCACCCGACAAAGCATCGGTGAAGATGATGCGGTGGGCCGGTTCAACGATCAGAAAACATCCCTCGGAGCGGAAGTTTTCGCCCTCCGGGCCGATCATCTCACTGTCAAAGGCGCCGCCGGTGGCCAGTTCGAGCGTATGCACCTTGGTTTTCCATGGGGCAGGTGCCCACCATTTTTCCAACAGGGATGGGGTCGACCAGGCTTTCCAGATATTGGCGCGGGCGGCGCCGAGGTGGCGCTCGATCATCAAGTCCAGTTCAGGGTTGAAATCGTCACTCATTATCTGCCTCCGGATCTTCTGTTTGTTCCATCGCGGTGACCAACGCTTCGAGGCGGTCGAAGCGGGCCTCCCAGGCTTTGCGTTGGCGCTCGAGCCATTTTTGCGCGTGGGTCAGTGGTTGGGCCTCGATATTGACCATGCGCACGCGGCCCACCTTGCGCGTGGAGATCAGGCCGGCTGCTTCCAGTACCTTCAAATGCTGGGTGAAGGAGGGCAGGGCCATGTCATGCGGCTTGGCGAGTTCGGAAACGCTTTGCTGTGGCTTGTCGGCAAGGGTTTGGATAATCGCCCGCCGCGTGGGGTCTGCCAGTGCAGCAAACAGATCGTTGAGTTGAGTTTCAGAATAGTTAGGCATGTGCCTAAGTATCATGGCGCGAAGATGCGTGTCAAGACAGTTAGGTGATTACCTAAGTAATTGGCTTCAATTGCCGGTTCGCATGGATTGCGAGCGCACTGGCAATCGCGCAGGCGATCGCGCCGACCAGGAACCAAGCGCCCGGCACATCAAAAAACGGATCAGGCCCTGACACATGGGCCAATAGCACCGAGGCCGAGAATGGCCCGATGATGACTGCGACGGCATTGATGGATTGCAGCGCGCCCTGCAATTGGCCCTGGCGTTCGGCCTCCACGGATTTGGAACAGATGGCGGTCAGGGCAGGGACACCGAGCCCGTTGCCGAGCGCATACATGGCGACCATCGGGTACATCATCCAGCCCTGGTCAGCGATGGCGGTTAGGAAAAAGGCGGTGGCGCCCATGCTGAAGCCGAAGATCACGGTGCGCCATTCGCCGAGTTTTTTCACCACCGGGCCGACCAGGAAGCCCTGGACGATGAAGTAGGCAACGCCAACAAAGGCAAGCGACCAGGCCGCCTCGCGGATGCCCCAGCCGAAGCGGAAATCGGTGTAAAGCACCCAGACGCTTTCAAGGCCACGCTGGGCCGTCGCGGTGATCAGCAGGCCGATCAGCAAGGGGGCAAGGGCGGGAAAGCCGGAAACGCGGGCGAGCGAGCGAAACGGGTCTGCGTCTTTGAGCGCCAGTTTGCGGCGCTTGGACCCATCCAGGCTTTCCGGCAACACAAAGAAGCCGAAGATGACATTGGCAAAGGCGAGGGCGCCCGCGGCGAGAAACGGCAGCCTGATGTCGATGGCGCCGAGCCATCCGCCGATGACCGGCCCGGCGATGAACCCAACCCCGAAGGCAGCGCCGATGAGGCCGAAATTACGGGCCCGGTTATCCGGCGTGGAAATGTCGGCCGCATAGGCGTTGGCGATGGTGATGGTGGCGGCAAAGATCCCGCCGACGAAACGCACGACCGCAAGCCAGACGAAATTGGGGGCAAGGGCGGTCAGCATGTAGTCGATGCCGAGACCGGCCAGGCAGATCAGCAGAAGCGGCCTTCGGCCATATTTATCCGACAGCGAGCCGATCAGCGGGGCAAAGAGAAACTGCGATACGGCAAAAACCGCACCGATAATCGCATAGGTTGCGGCGGCCTGGCTGACGCTGCCCGATCCCATCTCCTGGATCAGTTTGGGCAGGATTGGCCAGGCCA
Source organism: Pseudomonadota bacterium (assembly GCA_039208465.1). Classification (GTDB taxonomy): domain Bacteria; phylum Pseudomonadota; class Alphaproteobacteria; order Rhizobiales; family Rhizobiaceae; genus JBCBDX01. The sequence goes on along the minus strand of JBCCRB010000094.1, from coordinate 1,942 downwards.
GGCCAACGCCAATCATGTTGAGCGCAACGGTGATCAGGATGAAGATCAGCGCCTTGGGCGGCGGGCCGGTCAGCCCTTCTTGCGGCGTGGCGCTGTCAGCGGACAAAATGCATCAGCCCTTGCCGGCGATCGGTTCCTGGTAGGTAAAGCCCATGTCCCAGGGGAAGAAAATCCAGGTGTCCTGGCTCACCTCGGTGATGAAAGTGTCGACCATGGGCACGCCTTTGGGCTTGGCGTAAACGGTGGCAAAATGGGCCTTGGGCATCATCTTGCGCACCACTTCAGCGGTTTTGCCCGTGTCGGTCAGATCATCGATAATCAGCACGCCGTCACCGTCATTTTCTAAAAGCGTTGGCGCGATTTCCTTTAAAACCTTGATGTCGCCTTGCGTGTCATAATCATGGTAGCTGGCCACGCAGACCGTTTCGATGACCCGGATTTCCAGTTCGCGGGCGATGATGGCCGCCGGGACCAGGCCACCGCGGGCAATTGTGACGATGGCTTTCCACTGCTTGTTGACATTGCCGATGCGCCAGGAAAGCGCCCGCGCGTCACGGTGAAATTGATCCCATGAGACGGGAAATGATTTTTCGGGAAGCGACATGAAAGCGGCCAGTTCTCAAAAGTGAAACAAGTGTCGCTGGCATATTGATTTCCCCCCGCCGACACAAGGGGAACGGGCAGGGGACTTGGTTACCGTTCGGCGGATTTGAGCGCCTCGACCATGTTTTCCACATCTGCCGTCGCCGCAGCCAATGTGTCCTGATCGCCGGCGCGGATGACGATCTCGGTCCAGAACGCGCCTTCCTCAAAGGCCGGGTAGGAGCCGATGATTGCATCGGGGTGGTTATCCTGAATTTCGCTCAACGGTTTGCTGATCTTGCCCTCGCCGAACGGGCAGTGGACGGACGTTGATTGCAGTTTGCGGCCGGTGCGCAGGGTTGGCACCACATTATCCAGCATGGCCTGAAAAATCGCGGGAACACCGGCCATGACATGGACATTGCCGACGACAAATCCAGGCGCCTTGGAGATCGGATTGTCGATATGGCCGGCGCCTTCGGGCATGCGCGCCATCTTGCGCCGTGCGGCGGTAAATTCCTGATTGCGCGCCGCATAATGGGCGGCCATGACGGCCAGCGCCTTTTCATCTTCTTCGACCGGTAGGCCGAGCGCTGCGCCAACCGCATCAGCGGTGATATCATCATGGGTCGGGCCAATCCCACCGGACGTGAAGACGTAAGTGTAGCGGTTGCGCAGCGCGTTGATCGTCTCAACAATCGTATCATGGTCATCAGACACCATGCGCACCTCGCGCAAATCGATACCGATCGCGGTCATCACGCTGGCCAAATGGTGCGCGTTGGAATCGCGTGTGCGGCCGGAAAGGATTTCGTCGCCGATAACGACCATCGCCGCGGTAATAATTTGTGTGTTGTCTTCGGTCATAAAAGTCTCTCGCACCGCTCCAATAGCGCATTGGCGGCACAAATGCCGTTGCCGCATGGTGACAGTATCGCGAAAATGCCAGACAGCTTGCAAACGGATCAAGCCTTCGATAGCGCTAGCGCCCACGTGCCCCCTTGGCGGAACTGGTAGACGCAAGGGACTTAAAATCCCTCGGCCTTGGGCCGTGCCGGTTCGAGTCCGGCAGGGGGCACCAAAATCTTTGATTTTGGATTCTTCTCGCTCACGACAATCTCGCTTTGCTCGATGTCTGCGCGGGCGCGGGCGAAAGCCCGGGCCGCAGTCGAGGCCTACAAAGCGTTCTATATAAGTCTGTTGCGGCGTACCAAAATCTTCGATTTTGGATTCTTCCCGCTCACGACAATCTCGCTTTGCTCGATGTCTGCGCGGGCGCGGGCGAAAGCCCGGGCCGCAGTCGCGGACTACAAAGCGTTCTATATAAGTCTGTTGCGGCGTACCAAAATCTTTGATTTTG
>JBCCRB010000093.1:0-8356 GCA_039208465.1 Pseudomonadota bacterium | reverse complement strand
GGGCGCCAGGCCGTAGAGACAAGCGATGTGATCACCACAGCACCGATGGCCCTGGCGCACCGGCTGCGCCGCGATCCGCTTGATGATGCAGGATCGGCGGTCCGCGTCGATCGCGCCATCGCAACTCTTTTTCCCGACGAAGCCGTCGACCCGGCACAAGCACCGGACCAAAGCGGAAGTGCGCTGACAAAGACATTTGGCCATGCTTGATGGCCAATCAAAGTCCCTGTCGGATCTGCCCTACCTGCACCCTACGGACATTGAAAACCGCGCTTGGACACGCGCACTTTTAGCCGCCGCCGTCCTGAGCGACCCGGCCTTTCAATGGCGCGGCATTATCGTTGAGGCTGGTCCCGGCCCGGTGCGCGACGCCTGGCTGGACTATCTGGCTGACCTGACCGGCCCGCAGCGTCGTTTCCGCCGCCTGCCCGCCAACACGCCACCGGCCCGCCTTGACCCCACGCTGGACCTGGAAGCCTCCATCACAGCTGGCAAGCCGATGCGCCAGGCCGGCATCCTCGATGAGAACGAAGACACTTGCCTCGTTGTGCCCATGGCTGAGCGCCTCGCACCGGCCTTGGTCGGCCGCCTTGCACAAGCCATGGACAATAGCGCCGGCCCCAACCTCATCTTCCTGTGTGAAGCCGATGATGAAGAAGACAGCATGGCCTTGGCGCTGCAGGACCGGTGTGTGCTGCACGTGAATTTGCGTACCGTGTCGTTGCGCGATGCGCTCTTCACGCCGGCAATTGCGCGACCGGCTGAGCCCGAAAGCGATGTGATCGTCAGTGAGAAGCTTTATGCCGCGGCAGCGAATGCAGCGGCCGAATTTGGCGCGCCCGGTGCCCGAAAGGCTCAGGCCGTCATGCGCACACTGCGCGCACTGGCCACGCACGACAATGCCGCGTTTGCCGAGTTACACCATCTCTCCCAGGCCCTCGAACTCGTCTTCGGCATCACGATCGCTGCCGATCCCCCACAGCCGGATTCGGCTGAAAATGAGGCGCCGCCGGATCAGCCACCAGAGAACGGCCCTGATGATGGCGATCATGAGCAGACGCAAGACGAACAGCCGCTCGATCTCGCCGCCCTCCAGGAATTGCTGATTGCGGTGAAAGCCGCGGCGGCACCGCTCGAAGCGCTGCGCATGACCCAGCAAGCGGCAAACACCAACCGGTCAAGCGCGCTCGGCAAAGCCGGTGCGGCACGCAAAAACGCCCAGCGTGGACGGCCGGTCGGGACGACTGAACGACCCGCTTTTGACGGCCAGCGCCCAGATGTCATTGCAACACTGCGCAACGCCGCGCCCTGGCAGCGTATCCGCGCCAAAGCGCGCGGCCGTGACTGGCAGCCCGGTCAGCCACTGCATGTCAGTCGCAGCGACTTCCGCTTCAAACGGCTTGAACACCCAACGGAAACGACCGTGATCTTCGCCGTCGACGCATCCGGCTCCACCGCTTTGGAACGCCTCGGCGAAGCAAAAGGATGTATCGAGATCCTGCTCGGCCGCTGCTATGTGCGCCGCGATCAGGTCGCCTTGGTATCGTTTCGCGGCGAGCGGGCTGAAATCCTGTTGGAACCCACACGATCCCTCGTACGCGCCAAGAAGTCTCTTGCAGCCCTGCCGGGCGGCGGACCGACCCCGCTGGCCGATGCGCTGCAAAAGGCCAACATGCTCGCGCACCGCGCTCGTGCCCGCGGCCAACAACCATTCCTGGTTTTCCTGACCGATGGCCGCGGCAATATCGCGATCGACGGCACCGCCGACAAGGAAGCGGCCCGCGACGATGCGCTGAACGCCGCGCGCCAATGCGCTTCAGCAGGATTTCGCGCGCTCATCATCGACATTGCCCGGCGCCCAAGGCCCGCCGCCGCCCAGTTGGCCGAGGCACTGCACGCCGATTACAGCACATTGCCACGCGCCGACGCCGAAACCATGTCCGAATTGATCGGCCATTACGTTGAAAAGAATGGCTGATCATGGATTGTCACCCCGTTGAAGCACCGGACGATTTTGCCGATGTCGCGGCCACATGGCCGCTGTCGGACAAAAGCCGTTTTCTGAGGTGCGGCTCGATCAATTGGCACGTCCAGCAACTGGCTGGCGATGACAAAGCCAAACCGGTGCTGCTCATCCATGGCACCGGCGGATCGACCCATTCCATGGCGCCGTTAGCCAAACATCTGCAAGGCGATTACCAGATCACGCTCATTGATCTGCCCGGCCACGGCTTTACCCGCGGCGAAGCCCATCGCCATTACACGCTGCCCGGCATGGCACGAGCCCTGTCCGGCCTGATCGACGCGCTCGGCCTGAACGGCGCGATCGGTGTCGGCCATTCCGCCGGCGCCGCCATCCTGATCCAGATCGGTTTGGAACACCGCGAGCAACTCAGCGGCATCATCGGCATCAACGCTGCGCTTGAGCCGATCGAAGGCAACGCGATCTTCTCGCCATTGGCAAAAGCCCTGTTCGTCAACCCGTTCGTGCCCAGCGCGGTGGCGTGGCAGGCCCGCTATGTCAAACCGGCCAAGTCACTGCTGAAGAACACCGGCTCACCGCTCAATAAGCTGGATGTCGGCGCCTATGACACGCTGATGCGCAAATCGACCCATATCGCGGGGGCACTCGGCATGATGGCAAACTGGGATCTCAAACCGCTGCGCAAGCAACTGCCGACCATGAAAGTGCCCGTTGAACTGATCGTTGCCGATGACGACACGATGGTGCCGGCGCGCGTCTCACGCCAGGCCGTATCGGAAGCCGAGGCGGTAACCCTGCATGCTTTCCCGGAAGGCGGTCATCTTGTCCATGAATTCGCACCGGGGCTGATCGCAGAGCGTATCGCGGCGATGGCAGGCAATCTGCAGGAGGTAACAGCATGATGACGATTGCCCAGGATCCGAAAACCTTCACCAATGCAGACACCGCCCGCAAGAGCCGCCCGCATGCGATTGTCATCGGCGCCGGGTTCGGCGGCCTGGCCGCAGCGGTGCGGCTGACCGCGCGCGGCTACCGCGTGACCATTGTCGAAGCGCTGGAGCAGATTGGTGGCCGCGCCAGCGTTTACCGGCAGGACGGTTTTACCTTCGATGCCGGCCCAACAATCATCACTGCGCCCTTCGTTTTTGAGGAACTGTGGACCCTGCATGGCGAAAACATGCATGACCATCTGGACCTGCGCGCCATGGAGCCCTTCTACGCCATCCGCTATCAAGAGGACGGTAAAGTCTTTCGCGCCTGGTCCGATCCGCAAAAGACTGCCGAGGAAATCGCCAAATTCGATCCAGGCGATGTTGCCGGCTATTGGCGTTTTCTGGAAGAGAGCGAACGGTGCTTCAAGACCGGTTTCCTCGGCATGATCGACAAGCCGTATCACACCATTGGCCGCATGGCGGCGGCGATGCCTGGGCTGATTGCGCGCCGGGCCGAACGCTCAATTCATGCCCTTGTCTCGAAATACATCAAGAATGAGCGGCTCAGGCAGTGCCTGTCATTTCACCCGCTATTCATCGGCGGCAATCCCCTGCGCACAAGCGGCGTGATGGCGCTGATCGCCCACCTGGAAAAGACCTATGGCGTCCACTACGCCATGGGTGGCACAGGCGCACTCGTGAAAGCAATTGCGGCGCTGGCCGAGCGGACCGGGACAACCATACACGTCAACACACCGGTCGATGAGATCATCGTGGAAAACGGAAAAGCGACCGGCGTCCGCCTAGCGTCCGGCGAACACATCCACGGCGACTGTGTCGTGTCCAACGCCGATACGGCAACCACCTACCAGCATCTTCTCAAGCGCCATCCACGCAAGCGTTGGACCGACCGGCGCCTTGACCGCATGTGGTACTCCATGAGCTTGTTTGTCTGGCACTTTGGCACCAACCGCACGTACCCGGATGTGGATCACCACACGATTTTGATGGGGCCGCGCTATGAGGAATTGCTGCGCGACATCTTCCGGCACCGCAAGCTGGCCGATGATTTCTCGCTCTATCTCTATCGCCCTTCCGCAACCGACCCAAGCGTCGCGCCGGAGGGTTGCGATTCCTTCTACGTGCTGTCACCGGTGCCAAACCTGGACGGCGAAACCGATTGGGAAACCGCCGCCGAGGCCTACCGGGCGCGCATCGAAGCGTGTCTTGAACAAACCATACTGCCAAACCTGTCAGAGCATATCGTCACTTCAAAGTTGGTCACACCGATCACCTTCCGCGACCGGTTCCGATCTAAGAAAGGCGCCGCCTTTGGCATGGAGCCAGTGATCTGGCAGCTTGCCTGGTTCCGGCCGCACAACATCTCCGAAGAGGTCAAGGATCTTTATATTGTCGGCGCAGGCACACACCCTGGGGCTGGGCTGCCGGGCGTTGTCTCCTCGGCCAAAATCCTCGACAAGCTGGTGCCCCATGCCAGCGCGGTAACGCGGTAGGTCGCCATGAAAACGCACCTTTCACGCGCCGACCGGCGCCAGGCCAAAGCAACGATCCGGGCGGGCTCGAAATCCTTCCATGTCGCCTCGCTTTTCCTGCCGAAAGAAGCGCGTGATGCAGCCCGTGCGCTCTATGCTTTTTGCCGAACATCCGATGATCTGGTTGATCTCGACAATGATGACGGCACGGCCTCGCATCGTTTGAAGCTGCGCCTCGACAAGATTTATGCCGGCCGGCCGGAGGATGATCTCGGCGACAAAGCCTTCGCAGACGTGGTGGAGCGCTACAACATCCCTCGTGTGGTGCCCGACGCGCTTATCGAAGGGTTTGAGTGGGACGAAGCGGGTCGCACCTATGACTCAATGGACGATCTGCTTGGTTATGCAGCGCGGGTCGCTTCAACCGTTGGCATTATGATGACCATGATCATGGGCCAGACCGAGCGGGCAACGTTGGCGCGTGCAGCTGATCTCGGTCTTGCCATGCAACTAACAAACATCGCTCGCGATGTCGGTGAAGATGCCCGCAATGGGCGTGTCTATCTGCCCGAACATCTGTTGGCGCTGCATGGCCTGTCGCGTGAAGCGTTAATTGCTAATCCGCAATTTTCCGAACCCTTGGGCCATGCCGTACGCGATCTTTTGGCCAGTGCCGATGATTTTTACGCCCGCGCCATGCGCGGCGTTGCCGGTCTGCCCTTGAAATGCCGGCCCGCCATTCGCGGTGCCGCGCTCATCTATCGCAAGATCGGCCATGAGATTGTCCAAAATGGCTACAATTCCGTCGATTACCGCGCCCACACGTCCACGCGCACAAAAATCGAGACCATGCTTTTTGCCGCGGCCACGCCCTACCTGCTGAAACCGGTCAGCGCGGAAGCGGCTGATCCCGCGGTTGCTTTTCTGGTCGACGCGGCGGCGCATTTTGGCCCCGCACAGCCTAGAACGCTGGACGACAAATTTGGCCGCATGGTCGAACTGATGGGCACCGCGCGCGACCGCCGTATCGGCATGCATCAGCGCGATGGAGCGTGAGGCACGTGAACTTCGAAAACTATTTCGGCTTGATCGAACTGGTGTTCGTCATCGTTACGTTTACCGGTTTCATGATCTGGCAACGCCGTTCCTTGGCACGCGATATCAAGGCGCGCGAAGAGCGCGAAGCCCGTGAACGCGCTCAGGAAAACGACCAATAGGCCAGCAGCGCCAACGCCGTCGGCGTGCCCATCAGAACCGGTAAATAGAGCATCCCGAACCAACTCCGGCGCGGCATACGAAACGGCAACATCGCTTTGACCCACCAGGTGCCAAAGCGGTCGCCGGAAAAGCTTTCATGCATCAATTCCAGCGGTTTACCGTCAAGCTTTGTGTTGATCTTCGCACGTAGATAAAACGGCCCATCCTCGTAGGAAACCGCAACCTGCGGCACGATATCGAGGTCGCCATGCGCGTGCCGCTTCACACCCCACGCCCCGGGTTTGACGGGCTTGCGCACCGGCGGCGTGAGGGCGCGCACACCGCCATGCGCTTCAAATTGAAGCGCCAGCATGCCGTTGCTGCCGTCGCGGCGTTCAGTATCGTAGAAGATAACCGCGCCGTTATCGGCAACCGATCCGCGTGCCCAATCCCAATGATGAAACGTCTCTTCCAGCGGTCGGGTTCCCCAATTGCTGTCCAGATAGCCGTGCCCGCTCCAACCGGGCACACCGCCCTTCTCCATCATCACATCGATTGCCGTTGACGGCGCGATCGGCCACCAGCGCTGCTCGCCTTCGCTGTCGATGTCATAAGCAGTCCGTGTCACAGCAGTTGGCCTGACCGTGATCGTGCCCTTGATCCGTTTAGGCAGCCATTGGAACGGGGGGTAAGGCGGTGAGATTTCATCGAACTTGATGACCAATTGGCCATTGCTCCAATGCAGGCTCGACGGTCCGACCTGAAAATTGAAGGCATCACGCTTGAGCTGATCGGCCCGCCGTTCGGTCATCGACCAACGGTTTTTGCCAGGCGCATAGAGGGCCACATTGATGCACACATGGTCTTCCGGGTTCTTGCGGCCTGACCAGGCATAATAGGGGGAAAACACCGAGCCGACGAAGGCGATCACCGACAGGCCGTAGCGACCGCAGTCGCTCATCCCGTCAACATACCACCATAAATAGCCGCCAGCCGGAACTACGGCGTCAAAACGCGGTCCTGCACCAGGCAATCCGCCGCCAGCTGACCGGAAATCACGGCCATGGGCACCCCTGGCCCCGGATGCACGCTGCCCCCCGCCAGATAAAGGCCTTGCATTTTGGTCCGCGCGCCCGGCCGTTGGAAGGATGCCAGTGGTCCGTGGTTCGCACGCCCGTACAGTGCGCCGCCCGTCCCGGGAAACAAACGATCGAACTCCTTTGGTGACGCCAACTGCGCGGTCAGCGACCCGGCCGTCAGCGGCAGGCCGCACCGGTTCACCTGTTCTATCATGGCGTTCAGACATTTATCCTTCTCCACATCGGAAAATCTGTCGGGGTCGGTGTCGCCCCGGGCGGGCGCGTTGACCAGAATGAGGAGCCGTTCCTGACCGCGCGCCTTGGCCTCGGGGAGCAGCACACCGTCGCAATCACGATCCTGTGCGCAAATATACGTCGTCGGATGATCCGGCACGGCGCGCCGGCGAAATACAGCGTCAAACTCATCGCGGTAGGCATCGCCAAAACATACCGTATGATGCGCCAGCGGCAATTGCCCGGCCGGCACCAAACCGCTCCACACCAGCGCAGAAAGGGAACGTTTGTTCGGCGGCGTTGGGCTAAGCCCGGTTTCCGATGGGTCAAGCCCCATGTCCCCTTGGGCCAGCGCCGACAGATCACCATTGAAGACTGACGCATCGCAAGAAAGTGACGTGCCATCATCAAGCACAACGCCGCTCACCGCGCCCGACTCAGTACGCAGCCTTGCAACCATTTGCCCGGTGATAAACCGGACCCCCTGCTCTTCGGCAACCCGCCGCAGGGCAAGCGCAACGCCATGCATGCCGCCTTCGGGGATCCACACCCCATCCTGTTCGACATGGGCCACCAGCATCAGCGTCGCCGGGCACAGATAGGGAGACGAACCGCAATAGGTCGCATAGCGGCCAAACAACTGACGCAGCCGCGGATCGGTAAAATAGGACCCCAGCGCGCGCCAGAGCGATCCGAGCGGGCGCAATTGCAGCATTTGCGGGAAATTGCGCGTCCCGATTCGCTGGACGAGGTTCAGGGCGTTCGGCCGCTGCGCCGCGATATAGGTTTCTTTCAGCGTCTCATAGATCGCACGGCTGTCCGCACAAAATCGGCGGTACCCGGCCGCATTATCACGATCAGAAAAATCGCGGATCGCCTCCGCGCTCATATCAATATCGGCAAAAAGATCGAGCGAGGCGCCATCGGTCCAAAAGTGCCGGGCGAGCACATCGGCCCGTTTCAGCGAAACATATTCCTCCAAACGGGCACCAACACACGTAAAAAGCCTGTCAAACGCCCATTTCATAGTCAAAACGGTCGGCCCGCCATCAACAGCCACGCCATCGACCATCACGTGACGGGCTTTACCGCCAACCGCCTTTTCCTTTTCGATAACGGTAACGCTGAAGCCATTCGAGGCCAGCTTGATGGCAGCCGACAGCCCGGCCATGCCAGCCCCGATCACCACCACCCGGTTTCCATGCGCCACGCTATTCATTCTAACGGCAACGTTGACTTTTCCATCGCATATGTCAATTTTACTTTACAGTTTTTATTGTCGCTGTAAATTGACGACTGGAGGCCAAGCATGGAAATGTCTAAACGGATAGAGACTGCGCTTGAGCGTGCGGTTTTGCAGGCGACAGCCACAGGACGCCCCAAGCAGGTTTCACAAGCTTTACGCTACGCGATTTTCCCCGGCGGCGCCCGCGTTCG
>JBCCRB010000092.1:0-8399 GCA_039208465.1 Pseudomonadota bacterium | reverse complement strand
TGAACGTCTACAACCAACACAACCAGGCGGTTCGAGCCTATTTTGAAGGCCGTGACAGCGACCTGCTTGAAATTGACCTGACAAAAGACCCGGGCTGGAAAGACCTGTGCGATTTTTTAGGCACCCAAACGCCACGCAGACCATTTCCGCACGCCAACAGTGCGGCAGCGCGAGAACGCCATTTGGAAACGAAAGGCAGCAATCCGGGCCGAAAAATAGTCAAGGCGCTGACCCGGCCATTCAAACGACCATAAGCGTTCAACGGGTACCGATGATTTGGTCTGTTTGGCCGGTTCGGCGCCCGGTGCCTTGACGTTTCAGTGGCAGCACGGCAGCATTTTCCCATGCGTAATCTCACACTCCCGGCGATTTTGATCGCCCTTGCTACCCCTGCCCTCGCTCAAGATTGCGATGCGACCGTCCGCGCGCAAATGACCATGGTCGATTGGCCGGTCCCGATGCGCCAGAACGTCACCACATCCGTTGCCGGTAACGAATTCAAAGGCACCGCGATCTCAACGGGTGCGAACCGCGCCATGTACATGGACGCCGATGGCATCCCGCAATCGCTGTCGATCGACGAGCGCTTCTATTCAACAAGCGATGGCGGCGAGACCTGGACGCTGGTGCGCACCTATACGCCGGAGGAAATGGCGCAGCGCGCCACAGATTTGGCGGCCCAGGCCGAAGCGGCCACCGATATCGATTGCGCTTTCAACACGGATCTTGATGGTCGACAGGTTCACCGCCTTTCAGCGAGAACGGTTTTGCAATCAAGCGGACAGGAATACAGCGTCATCTATTGGGTCGATGCAGGCGATGGCTTTCCCTGGCGCATCGAGACAGAGTTTATCAGCGCATCGATCACCCGCACGATCCAGGAAAATGAACCCGATCCGAGCATCACGCTGCCTGATCCGGAGGGCTGATCTCAACCAAGTGAAGCGTTTCACCGCCTAAGACTTGCGGGTTGCGGCCCGCAACAAGGCCCATTGCGTGCGAAGCGGCCCATAGTCCAGACCATCCGACAGCGCTTTTGCGGGGTTTTTGCGCGCCATCGCAAAAACGCCTTGGCAGACGGCAACCGGTAGAAACGCAGGCCGCGTCGCGCCGGGCAGTTGCGCTATCGCTGTTTCGAACTGGTTCAAATGCCCGGCGCCAAACTCAGTAAAAGCCCGCACAACAGCCTGCTTTTCAGGGGTTACACCTTTGGCCTGCCATTGATCATGGTCAACGCCTTCGCCGTTCAGCATCTCGGCGGGCACGTAGCGTTGCGACCGGAGGCGATGCTTCTCAAGGTTCAAAAGGGAGCGCGCAACACCAAGCGCAACGCCGCCATGCCCGCCGGCATCGCCGCTGGACAGCGGTGACCCATGCAAAATCAGCCCCGCCATCTGGAAAAAGACCGACTGCGTTTCGCCCATAAAGCCATCAAACTGGGCGATGCTCGGCATCGGATCGTCGTAAAGATCGAATGTCATCGATTCCAGATAATTGTCGAACTGCTCACGCTGCAAAGCATGGGCATCAATCGTCGCCAAAAGCGCCTTGGCAAGCGGGCTTTGCTGTGCCTCGCCATCGCGCATCCGGTTGATGACATCGCGCCACCATTGCAGGCGGATTTCGCCGGGTAACGGCTCGGAGACAATATCGCGGATCCGCTCAACTTCCGCTTGAAAGAGCCACAGGCTGACAAGCGCCGCGCGCTTATCTGCAGGCACATAAAGCGCCACCGTATAGCGTAACAGGTCCGCTTCCCGGAGCATCGCAAGCAAACGCTTGTCGTCATCGGGCGCGCCACTCATCGCGCCAGCTTGGCCTCGTCCACCGCAATCAGCGCAGCCGCGACACGGCGTTCTTCCGCCATTAGCACATTGTAGGTGCGCACCGCCGCGCCCGTGCTCATCGGCTCGGTGCGGATGCCGTGCGCGCTGAGACCCTGTTTGACCGCAGCCGGCACCGGCATCAGATCATTGCCGCAACCAAACAGCATGATCTCGATTTCGTCAGCATCGGCGACCACTTCGGTCAGTTTCTCCATCGTCACATCGGCAAAACGCTGAACATCCCAGCCATAAATACCAGACGGCAGCATGAGAATGGAGCCGCGATGGCTCATATCCGCAAAACGAAACCCGCCATTGCCATAGGCATCGACAGAGGCGCGGCCCGGAAAATGCGCGGGTCGCATTTCAAGCCCAGCACGGATCTTGTTCTTATCGTCGGCCATGCCGCCTACGCGTCACCCAGATCAACGGGCGTCGTGTTGGCGGTAGCGGCCTTTTCCTTCGCCGCCTCGTCACCGCCCCGGTTCATCGCATCAGGGCGCAGGCGGAACATGATCAGGACAGGCGCCGCAATGAAGATCGACGAATAGGTGCCGACCACCACGCCAAAGATCATCGCCGACACGAAGGAACGCAACACCTCGCCGCCGAAGATGAACAGCGCCAGCAGCGCGAGTAGCGTGGTGACAGATGTCAGGATCGTGCGCGGCAAGGTCTGGTTCATCGACATGTCCAGCAAGTCGGCCAGCTCCATCTTTTTGTAGCGCCGCAAATTCTCACGCACCCGGTCATAGACCACCACCGTATCGTTCAGCGAATAACCGACGATTGTCAGGATCGCCGCGATTGAGGACAGATTGAATTCAAGCCCGGTGATGACGAACATGCCGATCGTCAAAATCACATCATGTGTTGTCGCGATAATTGCGCCGAGCGCAAACTGCCATTCAAAGCGCAGCCAGATATAGACAAGGATCGCAAACAGCGCCGCCAGAACCGCGATTGTACCGGCCGTTGCCAATTCGCCCGAAACGGTCGGCCCCACCACTTCGACGCGCCTGATCTCATAATCAGCTTCGAGCGCCGCGCGCACCCGCGTGATGACGGTTTGCTCGGCATTATCGCCGCCGCCCTGGCTTTCCACACGGATCAGCACATCTTGCGGCGATCCGAATTCCTGCACCTGCACATCACCAAGATTGAGCGCGTTCAGCGCCACGCGGATCTCGCCGGTATCGGCAATTTCCGATTTCGACTGGACTTCGATCAGCGAGCCGCCCTTGAAATCGATGCCCAAATTCATCGACACCGTGGCAAACAGGGCGACCGACGCAATAATGGTCAGGGCAGACGCCGAGAAAGTCATCCGGCGCAGCCACATGAATTTGATGTTCCGGTCAGGCCGCAGATATTTGACTAGTCCCTGTGGCAACGCCTTCGGCTTTGTCCGGCGCAGCCAGAACGCCACCATCCAGCGCGTCAGCACAAAAGCGGTAAAGACAGTCGTGATGATACCGATGGCCAGCGTTACAGCAAAACCGCGGATCGGCCCGGAACCGAGATAGAAAAGGATGATCGCCGCTATCAGCGTGGTGACGTTCGCATCAACAATCGTTGTCAGCGCGCGCTGAAAGCCCGCATCGATCGATTGGATCAACGACCGCCCGCCAATGCGCTCTTCACGTATCCGCTCGAAAATAAGAACGTTGGAATCAACGGCCATACCGACCGTCAACACGATGCCGGCAATGCCGGGCAGCGTGAGCGTCGCGCCAAGCGCCGACAGCGCCGCGATCACCAGCATAATGTTGATGATCAACGCCAAGTTCGCAATGATGCCAAGCAGCCCGTAGGCCGCGACCATGAAGACCAGAACGGCAATCGCGCCGACAATGCCAGCAATTTCACCGGCAGCAATCGAATCAGCGCCAAGCGACGGGCCAACCGTCCGCTCTTCCACAAAGGTCGGCGTCAAAGGCAAAGCGCCTGCGCGAAGCAGGATGGCGAGGTCATTTGCCCCCTCGACGGTGAAATTGCCGGAAATCTGACCAGAGCCACCCAGGATCGGCTCCCGAATGACTGGCGCGGAAATCACCGCATCATCGAGCACAATGGCAAAAGGCCGCCCGACATTTTCCTGCGTTGCGCGGCCAAAACGCTGCGCGCCAGTCCCATCAAATCGGAAGGTGACGACCGGTTCCGACGTCACTTGGTCAAAGGACGTTTGCGCATCGTCGAGATTTTCGCCCGAAACGATTTCCCGCGTTTCCACCAAATAAGGGATCGGCGGATCATCGGTCGTATAAAGCAATTCCGTGCCGATCGGCGGCGTACCGGTCAGCGCATCTTCGACCGAATTTTGTACATCGACCATCTGGAACGTCAGGCGCGCCGTTGTCCCGATAATGTCTTTCAGGCGCTGCGGGTCATCAAGGCCGGGCACCTGCACGATAATCCGGTCCGTTCCCTGTCGCTGAATAATCGGCTCGGTCGTGCCGAGCTCATCGATCCGGCCACGCAAGACTTCCACGGTCTGGCTGACCGCACCGGCCATGCGAAAATCAAGGCCTGCATTGGTCAGTTCCAGCTCAAACCGCCCATCCTGGCCGGCGCTCAAATCGATCTCTGTCAAGGTGCCGCCGGCTAAAAGCCCCGAATTGCTCGGCGCAACCAGATCGGCCAGCGCCGTGCGCGCCGCATCACGGTCTTCCGGATTGCGGAGCGTAAAGGAGACGACTTGCCCCTGCCCGCGCAGGCCCGTGTAACCGATCGTTTCAGCCCGCAATAGGCGCCGCACCTCATCGCGCACACTTTCCAGCCTGTTGGCCAGCAATTCTTCCCGGTCCAGCTTCAATTGAAGGTGCACACCGCCCTGCAAATCGAGCCCGAGCGCCATCGTGTCATTAGGCAAAAACTCTGGCAGGCTTTCACGCACCGACTGCGGGTACATGTTCGGCAAGGCAAAGGTTATACCGACGGCGACGGTCAGCCAGATCAGCACGGTCTTCCAGGGCGAGAAATAGAGCATGTCCGTCCTAACAGTTCACAGCGGCGCCCTTGCTATTTGGGCGCACGAATGCGGCATGACAACGCGCCGCTGAAAAAATGCGTCTTTACTTCTTGGCCGTGTCGTTGGCCGGTGCCGGTTCGCCTTTAACGCGCACGTCGGCGATCATGGATCGCATCACACGAACCTTTGTGTTCTGCGCAATTTCGACTTCAACTTCACCATCGTCAATCACTTTCGTGACTTTGCCGATCACCCCGCCGCCGGTGATGACCGTGTCATTGCGGCGAATGGCAGTCAGCATTTCTTCACGCTTTTTCATCTGCTGGCGCTGTGGCCGGATGATCAGGAAGTACATGATCACGAAAATCAGCACAAAGGGCAGCATGGTAATGATAATGTCGGTACCGCCAGCGGTACCGCCGGCCTGTGCATAAGCAGGGGTGATCAACATTGAGAACTCCGGTCGTTTTTGAGGCAAAGCCTTGAAATTGAGCGCAGATATAGTCAGGCATCACATCAATGCAACCAAAACCGGTCCTTGCGGGCTGACCTGTCACAATCAAATGATCCATAACCATGAATGACAACGAACGCGCCAAGACAACCAAACCACTGGAATTGACGGTGGAGCGCATCGCGCTTGCCCTGGAACGCATGACCGGAACAGCGCAGATCGAGATTGACCTTTCAGCGGCCAGCGGTTTCGTCTTTGACGCGCCTAACGCAACGCTTGCGCCCGTCAATCAGATCAACCGCGTGGATTACGGCCTCATTCGCGGCGTTGACCGCGTTCGTGACCTGCTTTTGGACAACACACAGCGCTTTGCAAACGGCTTGCCCGCCAACACTGCGCTGCTCTGGGGCGCGAGAGGCATGGGCAAGTCATCCCTCGTCAAAGCGGTCCACGCCAAAGTGTCGGCCGAAGGCGCGCCCGATTTAAAACTCATCGAAATCCACCGCGAAGACATTCACGCCCTGCCGCGCTTGCTCAATGCGTTACGCACGCAAACCGAACAGATCATCCTTTTCTGCGATGATTTGTCCTTCGATCAGGACGACACCTCCTACAAATCCTTGAAAGCGGCGCTCGATGGCGGTGTTGAAGGCCGGCCCGCCAACGTCATTTTCTACGCAACATCCAACAGACGCCATCTGCTGCCGCGCGACATGATCGAAAATGAGCGCTCAACCGCCATCAACCCGGCCGAGGCCGTCGAGGAGAAAGTATCGCTGTCCGATCGGTTCGGTCTGTGGCTCGGCTTCCATAAATGTTCACAGGATGAATATCTGGAAATGATCAATGCCTATGTCGATCATTTCGGGCTCGAAATAGATCCAGAAACCCTGCGTCATGATGCGCTGGAATGGGCCACCACACGCGGCGCGCGTTCAGTCCGCGTTGCCTGGCAATTCATCACCGATCTGGCTGGCCAGCTTGGCCAGCAACTCAAATGATCAGTTCAGATAGCTGACAGGATCGACCGGCTTGGTGTCCTTGCGCACTTCGAAGTGAAGCTGTGGCTGACGCGCAGAACCCGTCATGCCGGATGAGGCAATCACCTGCCCACGCGTAACTTCGTCGCCGCGATTGACCTTTAGGTCGCCCACATGGCCATAAACGGTCACGAGACCATCGCCATGACGCACCAGGATCGTCTTGCCCAGCTCTTTCAAACCATCACCAGCGTAGATGACGGTGCCGTTTTCCGCCGATTTGACCGGCGTGCCGGACGGAACAGAGATGTCGATACCATCATTGGTACGCCCGCCAATGTCGGAGCCAAACGCCGACACGATGCGCCCGCGTACCGGCCAGCGCATGGTTTTCAGGCCTGTTGAAGCAGGCGCACTGGCGGTCGAAGACTGATCAATCGTTGAAACCGAAGGCGGCTTGTACGGAACAGCCGGCTGCGGCGATGGCTGTGGCGCAACCGCAGGCGTTGAACCGGTGGCGCGCTGATCAAGATTGGCTGTGTTCGCGGCAGTCTGCGTGCCCGAGGCCGTCAGACCCGGCACGATCAGCGCCTGACCAATGCGCAGGCTGTCGGAGGTCAAACTGTTGGTACGGCGCAAAGCGTCAACGCTCGCACCTGTCTTACGCGAAATGCCGTAAAGCGTGTCACCGGACTGGACGATATAGCGGCCACCCGCGACAGGCGCTTGAGTGGGCGCGGGCGCCGGCACGGCCGCTTGCGGCCGTGAACTTGGCGTCGGTGCCCGTGCCACATTCACATCCGAACGGCCGCCAATGCTGGAGGACGCGCTGACCACATTGGGGTCAGCGTCAGGTGTGCTGGCCGGCGCCGTGCGTGAATACACATAAACGGGGATCAAGACGCGCTGGCCTGCCTGAACACCACGCGCATCGCTGATGCCATTGGCTTCCATGATCGCGTTGGCCGGCACGCCATAACGCTTGGCCAGATTATAAACGGTCTCGCCCTCACGCATCGTGATGTAGGTGCCGCCAGTGCGGGTCCAGCCCTCACCTTGCGATGAAGCCGTTGTGGCCGGCGCAGCGGCCACCGGTGCTTGCGGTGCAGCTGGCACCGGAACACTTACAGGCGTGGTTGTGACCGGCGGCGCAGAAGGCACGGCACTTGTTGATGGTAGGGGCGCACGCGCCACCGCTTGGGGCATTCCGCGCACCGAACCGGTTGCAAAATTATCAACGCCATTGGTCGTTGGCGGCGCGCCATAAGCCGGCTGGGCCTGATAGACCGGAACCGGCTGATAGTTCGGATTACTCGTGTAAACAGGCGCTTGGCCCGCAGGTGCTGCGCCCGGATAGGCAGAGTTCACTGCAGCGGGCGGCCGACTGGGCACCGCGTTGGTGTAAAAATTGTCAGAAAACCGCATGACATCGCCCGCACAACCGGCAACGCCGACACAGAGGGCGATCACACTAGCGGTTCGTACATGGTGAGCAGCAACAGCGCTGCGGGCATTCATTTTACGCATTACCGGCCTGCACGTTCAAAAACAGTGATCGCCATTAGACCTTGTTAATGTTACCCGACGGTTAAGCGCCTTCAATTTCAATCGCGTAAGGCCGCGATCACAGCGTTTGCGGCATACCCGATTTGATCACCTGCATACGCACAAGGCCGATATCTTCGCGCTCAAACCGGCTGCCCACTTTCGTTAGCCGCACCAGCACCTGCGGACTATCAGCTTCGCCGACCGCACAGATGATTTTGCCGCCCGAAGTCAATTGATCACTGAAACTGCGGGGCAATTCTTCATAGGCCGCCCAGGAAATGATCCGGTCAAACGGCCCCTCGGCCGAAAGTGCATCAAGCTCCGCGCTCGCATGCGAACAGACCACATTTTCGATACGCAATTGGCGCAGCGTGTCCCGCGCGCTTGTATAAAGCCGCTTGTACCGTTCAACGGTAAAAACGCGGCTGGCCAGTTTTGACATGACGGCGGCTGTGTAACCGGAGCCCGTACCGATCTCCAAAACCCGGTGCTCTTCACCCAGTTCCAGCCGATCGATCATCATCGCCTGTTGATCAAGCCCTTCTATGACTTCGCCGCAATCAATCGGGATAACGCGGCTGCCCCAAACGGCACTGTGATAGATCGGATCAACAAAAGCC
>JBCCRB010000091.1:0-8438 GCA_039208465.1 Pseudomonadota bacterium | reverse complement strand
CCAGACCTTCCGCCATTATTGGGGGGACAAACTGTTCCGCACCGCCAAGCCGCACAAAATCCTTGATCCCGCCCACGGCCCGCTGATCGGCGTGAAGCTGAACATCCTCACACGCAAAACGCTCGGCGGCATCGAAACCGATCTGGGCGGTCGCTGTTTTCACCGCACCGATGGGCGCGGGCAGGAAATGTTGCCGGGCCTGTATGCGGCCGGTGAAGTCGCCGGCTTTGGCGGCGGCGGCTATCATGGCTACCGGTCGCTGGAAGGCACCTTTTTAGGCGGCTGTATTTTCTCCGGCCGCAACGCCGGGCGCGCGGCGGCCAAAGATATCGGGTCATAGTAAGTTGCCGCAGTTAGTTTCCGCTTACCATGGATGCTCACTGCCATCGGTATTAATGAAAGAACCGTTCGCGGTTTTAAACTGTCCATCCTCAGCGAGTGCAAGAAAGCGTTTGGCGACGTCGTGCGGGCTGATATCAGCCTTGCCACCGCCCATATCAGTGCGCATCCAACCTGGATTTACAGCCACTGCGGTACGCCCGCCGTTGCCAAACTCTAGTGCGAGCCCGCGAAGGAACATGTTAAGCAGAGCCTTCGAACCAGCATAGCCATAATGGCCGCCATTGGTTTTGCCGCCAATTGAACCCAGCCATGAAGAAACACCGACAATGGCCGCATCGTCGCTTAGCGCTGGCAGCAATCGAGATGTCAAAGCCATCGGCATCAAGGCGTTAATCCAAAGTGCTTCAGCGATGTTGGGCGCCGAGAAGTGTTCAATGCTGAACGTGGATTGAAAATAGCCGTCGGAAGACTTGCGGTCCTTCGGATTAAAGCCCGCATTGTGAATCAACAAATCAAAAACCCAGCCATCGGCTTTGATTGCTGAAGCACATTCATCAACGCTCGCCGCATCGCTGAGGTCGAGTTGGTAGACCCGTGCGGGCATATCGGCGCTTTTGCCCCTGGCAGTCGACACGACGTTCCAACCCGCTTCGGTAAACGTCGCCACCAATGCAGCGCCAAGACCGCGATTGCCGCCTGTGATCATAACTGTTTTCATCCGAGCCACGCTCCATTTTATCGCAAGAGAAGAGAAAGGTTGCCAGCGCCGATGGCGTCACCCGAATTTCACAAGACCGGCACCGGCCAGGACAAGTGTAGCGCCTGCCAGCTTGACCCAGGTGAGCGAAGACTGAACCGCGCCGAACGCGCCCACATGATCAAGGATCATGGCGGCAACAAGTTGGCCTGCGATAATGGCAACCGCCGTCGTGCCGACGCCGAGCCGTGGCACAAGGAAGACGACAGCAACAATATAGCCCGTCGCCAAGAGGCCGCCGATCCACGCGGTCATCGGCACCGCGCGAAGGTCGGCCAGGCTCGGCACAGAGCTGCGCAGCATGATGAGCAACGCGGCCACGGTGATGGTGCCGACAATAAAGACGCCAAGCGCGCCGAGATAGGGCGAGCGAAGGGCCGTACCCAACTGCCCGTTGAAGGCCAGTTGGAGCGGCACAAGGGCGCCGGTCAAAAGCGCAAGCGCTGTTAGTGTTGTCGTATTCATTGGCCGTGCCTGTTCAAGTACCAAGCGCTTCAATCACCAGGGCGGCTGTTGCGCCCGATGACATTTGCTGTTGGCCGGTAATGAGGTTGCCATCGCGCACGGCAAATTCGGCCAGAAGCCCGCCCGTAATGAAATTGGTGCCGTCAAGCTTCTTGGCTTCTTCCTCGATCCAGAAGGGTTGGATTTTCTGGCCCGCCGCACCTTCCGCATAGCGCTCTTCGCTGTTGGCAAAGCCGGTCCATGTCTTGTCTTGAACCAACAGGCTGCCATCGGCGCGCTTTGTCTTCAGCAGGATGCAGGTGCCATGGCACACGGCGCTGACAATCTTGCCGGCATCATACATGGCGGCAAAGGCCTTGTGGACGCGTTCATCATCGACCATCGACACCATGGGCGATTGCCCACCGACGACAAAGATGGCGTCAAACTGCTCAAGATCGAGATCTGCCAGTGCCGGCGTGCCCTTGATGAGATCGCGCGTCGGCGCGGCCTCCTTGAAACCTTTGGAAACGATGTCTGAAGCCGAATAGCCGCTTTCATGGTCGGGATCCGACCACATGTCTGCCTCCAGATCGCCGCCCTCTGGCGAGGCGATTGTGATGGTATAGCCGGCATGGTTGAACGCCAGCCAGGCATGGCTGAGCTCGGCCCACCAGAAGCCGATAGGCCAGCCGGTGACGGGTGAAGTTGCCGGATTGGCAACGAGCATGAGTACTGATTTTGTCATGATAATCTCTCTTGGTTATCCAATGTTGGGAGGGGAGGTTGCCGCCCACGCCGGGATTGCCTCCATGCTGGCGAGCCAGCGGTCGGCATTGGCAAACTCATCGAGCGGGAAGCCGGCATTGCGGGCGTGGGTGAAGTCACCGGCAACAGCAAAGTCGGCAACCGTCAGCCTGCCGCCCACAAGGTGGGTTTGACCGGCGAGCGCGTCATCAAGGACCTGAAGAAGGGACCGCAAACGCGCCATGGCGTCGTCGCGAACCTTTGTGTCCGGCTCAATCCCGCGTAGGCGCTTGAAATAGTTTTCGACGTGCAGCGGCTTAACGACGGGCGACAATTCCGTGCTCTGCCAGAGCATCCATTGCGTGATCGTGCCCCATTCCCGCGCGGACCGGCCGAGCAGATCATTGTCGCTCTGCGATGCCAGATAGATCAGTACCGCGTTGGCTTGCCAGACCGAATAATCCTCATCGCGGATCGCCGGCACCTGTCCCATCGGATTGATGGCCAGAAAGTCAGGCGCCTTGTGATCCTTGTTCTGCATCGAGAGTTCTATTTCTTCGATTGGCAGGTTGAGGTGCCGCGCCAGCGCGCGCGCTTTGCGCGCATTGTGCGATAGTGGCCAGTGATAGAGTTCCATACGCAACCTTCAGCTCTGTCTTGCCGTGTGACGTGCCAAGGCGTAATGAGAAACTGATAACAATAAAACTGAAATCAATTCATGTCTGAATTCGATGAAAATAAAATCAGGCGGCTGGACCTGACCGTGCTGCTGATCTTTCTGGGTCTCATGCGCGCGCGCAAAGCATCCGATGTGGCGGGCCAACTGGGCCTGACCAACTCGTCGATCAGTCACGCGTTGCGGCGACTACGCGATGTGTTCGACGATGAACTATTCATGCGCCGCCCGCACGGCCTGGAGCCGACCTCATTTGCCTTGGCTATTGAACCAGACATTCGCCGATCGGTGGAGGCGATCCAGGCAGCGCTGGTCGGGCCGCCCGAATTTGATCCGGCGGGTGCGCAGGCGACGTTGCGTGTGGCTGCCAATGATCGCGAAATGGCAACGCTTGTGCCGAGCGTCTTTGCCGCGGTGGCCGATGAGGCGCCCCATCTCGACATGGCGGTGCAATCGCTGGCACGCGATGAAAGCCTCCAGCGCCTCGCCGATGGGAGCCTTGATTTTGCGATCGGCTTTTACCATCAGCCCGGCGCCCAGTTTGAAAGTCATGCCATCAGAACCGAGGCCTATCTCGTGGCTGCGCGCAAAGATCACCGGATCTGGAGGAACAAGCTGACGCTCGACACCTACACCCAACACAAACATGTTCTTGTCTCTGGTGACGGCAGTTTGCGCGGCATCGTTGATCAGACCCTGGAAGAGCAGGGCGTCGACCGGCGTGTCTGTTTGGCAGTGCCCTCTTTTCTCGCGGCCCTGTCCATCCTGTCACGCAGCGACTTTGTCGCAACGCTGCCCGCCGGTCTCGTCAAGGAACATGCGGGCAGTTTCGGATTGCGCCATGCCGAACCGCCGCTGGATATCCGTTCCTTTTCGGTAACCTTGCTGACCCACCGCAGGAACGCAAAGAGCCCGCTGCATCAATGGTGCATCGGCAAGTTCCAACAGATTGCATCCCAAACGAATGGCTAGCTGGTGGGGGCAGGAGAGGGCACCGCCCCCGCCGGCCAACCTTTAGTGACCGCCGGCCAGCACCCCGGTGCGCACTGAATAATCGGCGGCAATCTGATAATCGGGATCATCATCGCTATCGATCATCAATTGGCCCGCGCGCGCGAGCAATTGGTGGCAATCACGGCTCAGATGGCGCAATTGCAGCGTCTTGCCGACCGCCTCATATTTGGCCGCGATCCGCTCAATGGCATTGAGCGCAGATTGGTCGACCACGCGGCTGTCGGCAAAATCAACGATAACCACGGCGGGGTCACCGGCCGGATCAAACAATTCGCCAAAGCCTTCTGATGACCCGAAGAACAGCGGCCCTTGAACCTGATAGACGCGTGCGCCTTCCGGCGTGTCATAGCGCTTGGCGTGGATGCGCGTGGCGTTGTTCCAGGCATAGGCAAGCGCTGAGACGATAACGCCGACGATGACCGCGATGGCTAGATCGTAGGCAACGGTGACGACGGTCACCAGGACGATCACGATCGCATCGGTCATCGGCACCTTGCGCATGATCTTGAAGCTGTTCCAGGCAAAGGTGCCAATCACAACCATGAACATGACGCCGACCAGCGCGGCCAGCGGGATCTGCTCAATCAAAGGCGCCGCAAAGAGGATGAACAGCAACAGGAAAAGCGCCGCTGAAATGCCCGACAGGCGGGTCCGGCCCCCCGATTTCACGTTGATCATTGACTGACCGATCATCGCACAGCCGCCCATGCCACCAAAGAAACCGGTGACAGTGTTGGCCGCGCCCTGTGCCACACATTCGCGCGATGCGCCGCCGCGTTCGCCAGTAACCTCGCCAACAAGGTTGAGCGTCAACAGGCTTTCGATCAGACCGATGGCGGCCAATATGAGCGCGTAGGGCAATATGATCTCGAGGGTTTCGAAAGTCAGTGGCACGCTGGGAATATGAAACGCCGGCAGACCGCCCTCGATCGACGCCATGTCGCCAACGCGCGGCACGTCGATCCCGAAGGCGATCACAATTCCTGCAACGATTGCGATGCCGGCGAGCGGCGCCGGGATCGCGGTCGTAAAGCGGGGCAACGCCCAGATGATCGCCATGGTGACCACAACCAGCGCCATCATGGTGGCGAGCGGCCAGCCGCTCAACCAAACCCCTTGGGCCAGACCATGGCCGGCAGATTCTGCCGAACCGGGCACCTGAAATTGGCTCAATTGAGCCAGAAAAATCACGATGGCCAACCCATTGACAAAGCCGAGCATCACCGGATGCGGCACGAGGCGGATAAATTTGCCAAGCCGGAAGATGCCAGCCGCGATCTGAATGATCCCCATCAAGACCACGGTTGCAAAAAGATACTCAACCCCATGCGTCGCCACCAGCGACACCATGACGACGGCAAGCGCGCCCGTTGCACCGGAGATCATGCCCGGGCGTCCGCCAAAGACGGCGGTGATAAGCCCGACGATGAACGCGGCGTAAAGCCCGACAAGCGGATGCACACCGGCGACAAAGGCGAATGCCACCGCTTCCGGCACAAGCGCGAGCGCGACGGTAAGCCCCGCAAGCAGTTCGATATGGACACGGGAAATGTTGAAGTTACTGCCCGCACGTAAGGACGAACGGTTTGCGCCGGCGGACAGGGCCGCCATCATGCTTTTGGTCAAAGTAAATCTCGGAAATCTGGTAGGGTCAGGGGGTGCTTATCATGCTGACGCGCAAATGCACGGCCTTTCTGCGCATACGTGCCATATCCGTTGGGCATGGCTGAGTTGGGCATGGCTGACTTGAAGTGCCGTCAGGAGGACTCGGTCATCGCGTAAGTGTCGGCAAACTGCTCCAACGTTCGGCGCACGCCGACCGCTTTAAGTGTTTCAGCGGCGTGCACAAACGCGGTCCGGAAGCGTTCATGGGCAACGAGGTCGCCGTAGTAACGCTCCTGCGCGATCCAGGCCTGCGGGTTGGACAAGGCCCGTTGCGCAACCAGCTTCAAACTCTCCGCAGCCGGGTCATTGGGTAGAATTTCACTGCCGTCTTCGCGCACGCCAAGGCAATACCGCATCCATAACGCGCTCACGAGCGCCAGCCCTTCGATCGGTTGACCTTGCGCCAGCGCGTCACGAATGGAGGGTACAATAAAGCCTGGCTGCCGGCTGGAGCCGTCGAACGCGACCCGCCGCGTGGTGTCGATAATCTCGGGGTTGGAAAAACGGCGCTCGATGAGATCAAGATAGGTTCGCGGCGCGATGTCCGGTGTCGGCTTCACGTTGGGCAATACTTCATCGATCATCGTCTGCCGGAACAGACGCTTGATGCCGACATCCGCGAGCGTGCCCGAGATCGTCTCAATGCCCAAAAGGTCGCCGGCGATCGAAACGATCTGATGCCCACCATTGAGGACGCGAAGCTTCATGGCCTCATAGTCGGCAACATCGGCAGAAAAGGTCGCGCCTACCCTGTCCCAATCCGGCCGTCCTGCGCAAAACTGATCTTCGATCACCCATTGCCTGAAGTTCTCATGCGTCACCGGCGCCTGGTCATCGATCCCCAAACCGCGTGCCAATGCCAACTCTGCCGGGCCGGTTGCCGGGACGATGCAGTCAACCATCGAGTTGGGAAAGGTGCAGTGGGCATCAATCCATGCGGCCAATTCCGGATCGGAGGCGCGGGCGAGCGAAACCACCGCGCGGCGCAAAATGGCGCCATTACCCTGCAGATTATCACAGGAGAGCGCCGTAAACGGGCCGGTTCCAGCGTCGCGGCGCAGTTTGAGCGCCGAAACGATCGCACCGAATGCTGTACGCGGCGATTGCGGATGGGCGGCATCATGCAGGACATCGGGATGCTGTGCATCAAAATCACCGGTTGCCGGATCAATAAAATAGCCACCCTCGGTCACTGTCATCGAAACAATGCGGATATCGGGCTGTGCCATGCGTGCGACCAGCGCGCGATTGTCTGGTTCGACTGGGATGAAATCCACCATCGAGCCAACGATCTCGGCCGATTTGCCGGACGGATCCAATTCAATAAGCGTGGTCAGACAGTCCTGCGCCAAAAGCCGCTCGCGCTGCTTGGCATCAGCCGCACGAACGCCGGCGCCGACAATCGCCCAATCATGGGCAAGACCCCTCTCCATCAGCCGGTGCAGATACCATGCCTGGTGCGCCCGGTGAAAATTACCAAGGCCGATATGCACGATGCCGGCGCTCAGACCATTGCGATGATAGTCCGGTGTTTTGATTGCCGATGGCACCTGATCAAGCGTGGCATTGCGAAGGGGGATCAGCTCATCCATTGGCCACCGTCCACATTATAAGTTTGGGCGACGATGTAGTTGGCCTCTTCACTGGCCAGGAAAACCGCCATCCCCGTCAAATCGTCCGCGACACCCATACGGCCGAACGGCACGCCTGCGCCGACCTCGCGCTTTTTCTGGCCGGGCGCCTTGCCTTCGTATTTCGCAAAAAACGCGTCGACACCGTCCCAGTGCTCACCGTCGACCACGCCAGGGGAAATGGCATTCACGTTAATGCCGTGGGAAATGAGGTTCAGGCCCGCGCTCTGGGTCAGGCTGATGATAGCGGCCTTGGTCGCGCAGTACACCGCGACGAGCGGCTCACCCCGGCGCCCGGCCTGGCTGGCCATATTGATGATGCTGCCGCGAATGCCCCGTTCGACCATGTGGCGCGCGACAGCCTGCAACGTGAAAAGGGTGCCGGCGACGTTGATCTCGAATGCACTGTGATAGTCGGCGCGAGCGATCTCGGTGATGGGGGCAGCGGTAAAAACGGCGGCATTGTTGATCAAGATGTCGATCTGGCCGAATGCCTGTGCCGTGGTAGCAACGGCAGCGTCAATGCTGTCCTGCTCCGTCACGTCCATGTGCACCGCTTGTGCCCCGATCTCTGCTGCCGTGGCGTGCGCGCGTTCCGCGTCGATATCACCGATCATGACCTGCGCGCCTTCGGCCAGGTAGGCCTCTGCGAAGGCGCGGCCGATTCCTCGGGCACCTCCAGTGATGAGCGCGCTCTTGCCATCCAGCCGGTTCATGCGATGCGCAACCCCTTTTCGTCAAATCGGTGCATCTCCTCCACACGCGGGTTGAGAGAGATCGTGTCGCCGTGGTTGAGAGCTACGTTGCCCACCGCGCGCACGGTCAGCGTCTCTGCCAGCCCGGTGTCATGCACGTGGAAGAAGGTGTCTGAGCCAAGATGCTCTGCCACGCCTACCGTACCTTTCCACGCCCCACCCTTCGCGACAACGTCGATATGCTCGGGACGGATGCCAATGGTCTTGGCGTTGTGCTTTCCGGCCTCTTCGCCTTCGATAAAATTCATCTTCGGAGAGCCGATGAAGCCTGCCACAAAGATGTTCTTGGGCGCGCGATAGAGGTCAATGGGGGATCCCACCTGCTCGATCACACCGGCCTGCAGTACCACGATTTTGTCCGCCATGGTCATCGCTTCGACCTGGTCGTGGGTGACATAGATCATCGT
>JBCCRB010000090.1:0-8719 GCA_039208465.1 Pseudomonadota bacterium | reverse complement strand
ATCACGTAGATCGCAAAAAATAAAAGGCCGATGGAGACAAAGATCCATGGCGCCAGCTTGATACGGTTGCGTTTGTAATAGCTGGTCGACGTAATCAGGTAGAAAGCCGAGGCGAAAAAGCCGATTAGCAATGTGAGACGTACGAGAAATGCGGCAACGCGCGCATCACGGCGCTGATCATAGCCAAGCCATTCCTGGACGACGCCAGGATCGACATAAAAAAACAGGAGGAAGGCAGTTAGGACCAAGCCGATGCCGGCGATCATCATGGTCGATGTGTCAGCACGATATCGGTCCATGCGTTGGTTCGCAGCAAAGCTGGTGTCTGCAAGAGCCATGGATTTCCTCCCCAATTGGTCCACGCACGAAGGATACAAAGTTCCGGTGACGAGCCGGGTCCGACATTGTGCGGTGGCAGGTCAGCCGGGCCCTTAAGCAAGGCCCGGCCAACGAAGCGTGGGCGTCTTAGTAGACTTCGCCCTGAACGCGATCGAGCTCAGTGAGTACTTCATCTTTGGTGCTCGGATCGAGCATGAAGCGCTGGAAGCCTTCCATGCCGGCTTGCGCCATGGCGGCCGGTGCGTCGCGGTCATAGAACTGCGCCAGGCCGGCGGCGGTCGACACGGTTGCCATGCCTTCGACAATGAACTTGTCGTCCGCGTTGATCGCAGCCTGTGAGTTCGGCGGCAGTTGACCAAGCGTCTTGTTCCACTCTGACTGAATTTCCGGCGTTGCGATGAACGACAGGAACTTCTTGGCGTTGTCGACGTTCTGCGCATTTGCCGGAATGAAGAACGCGTCAGCAGGCGCTTCTTCGGCCCGTGCCAGGCCCGGCGTGATTTCAGGGAACTGGAAGAAGTCGATCTGATCGTCCGACAGGCCAGCATCCTTCATGGCCGCGACGGCAAAGTTGCCCATCACATACATGGCCGCATCACCATTGGCGAACGGTGCCAAGGCTTCCTGCCAGCTCATGGTGGCGTGGTTGTCCACGAATGAGCAGCGCTCCAACATGGTCTCCCAATTGGCAAATGTCGCCCGGATGCGGTCATCGGTGTAGGCAATTTCACCGGCTGTCAGCGCATTGTGCACGTCATAGCCATTGGTGCGCAGGTTCAGGTAATCGAACACGCCAGCGGCCGTCCAAAGGAACTTAGTGCCGATGGTAAAGGGTGTGACGCCATTTTCCTTCATGGTGTCGCATGCGGCGAGCATTTCGTCCCATGTGGTCGGCTCTGACAGGTTCAACGCGTCAAAGATGTCTTTGCGGTAGTATACGCCCCACTGATAGTAGGAGTAGGGTACGCCCCATTGCTTGCCGTCGCGCGACATTGTCGGCTTGATGGCTTCGAAGTTGGCTGCCAAGTTCGGGTCCGATCCCCAAAGATCAGAAATGTCCATGAACAAGCCGGCATCGACGAAAGGCGCCATGCGGTTGCCCGGGTACCAGGCGATGACGTCCGGCGAATCTGTCTGCAGCGCACCGCGGATCGTGTTTTTGTGTGCTTCACGATCAGTGATGTTGAGCGTGACTTCAATGTCCGGGTTTGCCGCCTTGAATGCCTCAACGGCCGCTTCGAACGCAGCTTTTGGCGCCGGGTTCAAATCGTCATAGGTAATGGTCAACTCGTTTGCGAAAGCCGATGTCGCCACAAGTGTGGACGCCGCCAAGCCAAGCAAAGTTGTCTTGATGATCGAATTCATCTGGTTTTTCCTCCCAATAGGCCCGGCGCCATCCTCTTGGACCGGGTACAGTGTTGCCATAATAGCAACGGAATTCGGCCTCCCGTCGTTCCACATAGCGGAACGCCGTTTGACTATTTGAAATTATTGTATTAGGAGCGGTCGTAAGTCAAGCCTGCAAAAGCGGATGACGAGGGAGGAAAATTGGATGGAAGAGAGTGCTTCAACCGGCACGCTCGGAAAGGCTGTCGCGGTGCTAGACGCCATCGCGCGCGCTGACCATCCGGTCAAGTTTCGCGACTTGCGGGCTCAAATCGGTCAACCGCCCGGCACGCTGCACCGCAACCTGTCCAACCTGATGAAAGAGGGCCTGGTTCGGGCAAATCCGGATAATTCCTATGCGCTGGGGTATCGGCTTTTGACGTTTGCCTCGGCTGCCTGGGCCTCCAACCGATTTCGTGAGATTGCCGAGCCGCACTTGCGCGCGCTGCATGAGCAAACTGGCGAAACGGTTCACCTCGGCGTTCTGGAGGGTGTGGAAGTGATTTACCTCGACAAGGTGGAGTCACGCCAGGCGGTACGCATGCACTCACAAATCGGGAAAGCCTCGCCCGCCTATTGCACCGGTGTCGGCAAGGCGGCGTTGAGCATATTGCCGGGCGATGAAATGCGTTTGCGCGTTAACAGCATCGACTATCACGCGTTTACGCCGGCTACGATCGTCAGTGCGCAGGATCTGGAAGCCAAATTGGATGTGATCGCGCATGACGGCTTTGCCTTTGATGATGAAGAGCATGAAGTGGGCATTCATTGTGCCGCCGCGCCGATCCATTCGCCTGACAAGAGTTTCGTTGGCGGCATCAGCGTCACAGCGCCGAGCTACCGGGTCTCACGCGAACAGCTTGAGACGTGGATACCGCTGGTCGTGAACGCCGCCAAAGCAATCAACCAAGACATTTCTATCCAATTGGGGCCGCGCGCCTAGACGTGAATGAGGGACAATAATCATGGCTGATGTTGAATTAAACACACTGAAAAAATCTTTTGGCCAGATCGATGTTATTCACGGTGTCGACTTGAAAATTGAAAAGGGCGAATTTGCCGTCTTTGTCGGCCCTTCCGGCTGTGGCAAGTCGACTTTGTTGCGGCTTATCGCGGGCCTTGAGGACGCATCGTCTGGTCAGGTGCACATTGCTGAACGCGAGGTGACGCACGTGGAGCCAGCCGAACGTGGTGTTGCGATGGTGTTCCAATCCTATGCGCTTTACCCGCACATGACAGTGGAAGAAAATATGGGCTTCGGCTTGCGCATGACCGGCGCAGACAAGGCCATGATTGATGAGCGGGTCGGCAAAGCGGCGGAGATTTTGCACCTCGACAAGCTGCTTCAACGCAAGCCCAAGGCGCTGTCGGGCGGTCAACGCCAACGTGTGGCGATCGGTAGGGCGATTGTGCGCGAACCGGCGGTCTTCCTCTTCGATGAACCGCTTTCGAACCTTGACGCTGAACTTCGCGTGCAAATGCGGTTGGAGATCGCCAAGCTGCACAATGACCTTGGCGCGACGATGATCTATGTCACGCACGACCAAGTGGAGGCGATGACGCTGGCCGACAAGATTGTCGTGCTGCGGGCCGGGCGCATTGAGCAGGTTGGCGCGCCGCTTGTGCTCTACAACGATCCTGACAATCAGTTTGTCGCCGGGTTCATCGGTTCGCCGAAGATGAATTTCCTGACTGGCGAAGTCACTTCCTATTCGAAGGGCAAGGCGCGTGTAATCCTGACCGATTTTGGTGGTGCCGCAGCGCAAGTGCCATGTGAGACGAAACTAGCCAAAGGCGACAAGGTAACACTTGGCATTCGCCCGGAACACTTCAGCCCATCCGGTACGGCGAAATTCGATATCATGGTGGATGTGATCGAAGACCTTGGCGGTGTGGCCTATGGTTATCATGGCGCCGATACAGAAGCGCCGTTGACGATCGCTCTGCCCGAAGGGCACGGTTTGAAGTTCAACACGGCCTATGAAGCGGCGTTTGATTCTGCGCGGGCGTTTCTGTTTGATCCGGAAACCAGCCTGCGCATCCGCTAAGTGCAGATATCAAGCTGCGTTTGAGGCAAGCGTGTCTGTTAAAAGCGCATAAATCTCTTCCGCATCGGATGAAGCGCGGATTTGCGCCAGGCGGGCCGGATCGCGCAATACGCGTGCGATACGGGACAAGGCTTTGAGATGATCCGCACCGGCATCTTCCGGCGCGAGCAGCAGAAACACGATATCAACAGGCGCATCATCGAGTGAATCAAACTCGATGGGCTCATTCAACTTTGCCACATAGCCGACGATTTCCTTCAGGTCCGGAAATTTGCCATGCGGGATAGCAACGCCCCCGCCGACACCCGTTGACCCCAGCTTTTCGCGCTGAAAAACGGTGTTAAACACGTCGCGCGCATCTAAAAGGTGTGTGTCCCCAACATGGTTTGCCAGCAATTGGAGCAGTTGCTTTTTTGATGCAACTTCAATGTCCACAAGAACATTTTGCCTGTCGAGAAATGTCGCCAGATCCATGGAACTTCCAGTTTGGTTTACGTGTGCTTTGGCCTCGTTTGAAGGCCCAGGTCACTCCAGCGAAGCAGGGTCGATCCAGCCGACATTACCGTCAGCCCTTCGATAGACAAGGTTGACCGCGCCGCTCGCCGCGTTGCGGAACACATATACAGGGTTGTCCTGCAGGTCTAGGCGCAAGACGGCTGTAGCCACAGGGACTGTGGTCAAATTCATCTTAGTTTCCGCTACGACAACGGGAGAATAATCAGGGACATTGGCTTCCTCTTCCTCCTCTTCGACCGCACCTGGCACTGCTTCCAGCACCCGGTAAGCATATTGCTCAACACGAGCCGCAGCCTCATCAGTGTGGTGGTTTTTCAGGCGGCGCTTGTACCGGCGCAGGCGTTTTTCAATGCGTTCGGCGGCCGCATCGAAGCTTGCCTGCGGCTCCTGAGCTTCGCCGGTTGCCTGCAGCATAACGCCGCTGTCGAGGTGAATAACGCAATCGGTGGTAAAGCCGGCGCGTGACTTTTCCACCGTCACATGGCCATTGGCTCGTCCTTGAAAATATTTGTCGAGCGCTTCCTCGACCCGGTCTTCGATCCGGGTTCGGAACGCATCGCCGATTTCCATATGTTTTCCCGATACACGCAAAGCCATACTGTCTCCTCACAATTCAAAGTGCCCGTCTTTTTTGAAGAGGCGGGGTGAGAGACTGCGCCAATTCAAGCCGGATGAAAAGCCATCTGCGAAATTACACGCGAATTTTGGCGTCAAACCTCGGCCATATTCATCTTGGCGGCCGCCCGCTTCTCGCGCCTACGCTGAACGGAAGATGGGATGTGCAACAGATCGCGATATTTGGCCACAGTACGGCGCGCAATGTCCATGCCCTCGGCCTTGAGCGCATCGGCAATGGCATCATCGGAGAGGATCGCTTCCGCGCTTTCTGCATCGACCATTTGCCGGATCCGCTGACGCACGCTTTCGGAGGAATGATCGTCTCCGTCAGCATCGGATGAACCGATCGATGCCGTGAAGAAGTACCGAAATTCAAAGAGCCCCCGCGGCGTGAGGATGTATTTGTTGGCGACGACCCGGCTAACCGTCGATTCATGCATGTCGATCGCGTCCGCGATCATCCGCATCGTCATGGGTTTGAGGCCTTTGACACCGCCGGTCAGAAAACCGTCCTGGCGCTTTACAATTTCGCTGGCCACTTTGAGAATTGTCGTTGCCCGTTGATCCAAGCTGCGCTCCAACCATGTGGCATCGGCAAAGCACTGAGAGACAAACTTTTTTTCTTCTTCGTCACGCGTGCCGTTGGCGAGGATCGTGTAATAATCGCGGTCAACCAACACGCGGGGCAACGCATCCGGATTAAGTTCGACGCGCCAGCCGCCATCGGCGGCGAGCGACACGGTCACATCATGCACCACGGGAATGGTCGGTTCATCTTCAAATGTGCGCCCTGGGTGCGGGGACATGGCGCGTATTTCCTGAAGAACATCAAAAAGATCGGCTTCGTTGAGGCCGGAAATCCGCTTGAGCGCTTTAAAATCCCGGTTGGCCAATAATTCAAGATTGGCCAGAACGGTGGCCATGGCCGGATCGAGCCTGTTGGCGCGAGCAGCCTGCAGCGCAAGGCATTCGGCCAAATCGCGGGCGAACAGACCGGGTGGCTCGATCGTTTGCAGCTTTGCCAAGACGGCGTCAATCTGTGTGCCTTGGGTTCCCAAACGCTCGGCTAGCGCATCGCCATCAAACTGGACATATCCGCGTTCATCAATTGTATCTGCAATCTCAGCGGCGATGATCATCTGAGCGGCCGAAAGGCCAAGCGTCGCCATCTGATCGGCCACGTGATCGCGCAATGAGACCGGCTTGGCGGCGACATCTTCAATCGATGCGACCTCTGCCATATCAGGCCGTCCGCTGTCGCCACGATCGCCGCGCGTGACAGAACCATTGGAGGGCGATGTCGCTTCGCCACCTGGATCATCAGGGAATACATTATCAAGCGGCATGTCGGGCGATGCCAACGCTGCGGGTGTATCGAACTGCAATGTGGCAACGTCATTGCTGGGCCCTGCATTCGTTGGCGGATGGTCCTCCACGTCGATGGCCCGTTCACCCTCTCGTGACAAAAGCGGATTGCGTTCGACTTCCTCATTAATGAAGTTTTCCAGCTCCAGATGCGTCAATTGAAGCAGTCGGATCGACTGCAGCAATTGCGGCGTCATAGTCACGGTTTGCGACTGACGCAGATTGAGCCGGGCGCCTAATGCCATGCCGTCTCCAGAACAAAAAAACTCTTAGGCCATTGCTAATTGGCCTGATACTTGCAGATGTTCTAGAGCGAAATGGTTTCGAATTTAAGTGCGCATTTGATCTAAAGGCGGAATTGGTCGCCCAAATAGAAACGCCGCACTTCTGGATTGTTGACGATATCTTCGGGTTTTCCAGTGGTCAAAACCCGGCCAGCATGGATGATATACGCGCGATCGACCAAACCGAGTGTCTCACGGACATTATGGTCCGTGATCAGCACGCCGATCCCGCGTTCCTTCAACTGGCGAACCAAGCCTTGAATGTCGGAGACAGCGATCGGATCAACGCCTGCAAAGGGTTCATCGAGTAGCATGAAGGATGGATCGGCCGCTAACGCCCGAGCGATTTCACAACGCCGCCTTTCGCCGCCCGATAGCGATATGGAGGGCGATTTGCGCAAATGGGCTATGGAAAATTCATCAAGCAGCGCATCGAGTTTGTGCATGCGTGCCTTCCGGTCCGGTTCAACCATCTCGAGGACCGCTAAGATGTTCTTTTCAACTGTCAGCCCACGGAAGATGGAGGCTTCCTGCGGCAGATAACCGATGCCGAGGCGTGCGCGTTGGTACATGGGCAAATGCGTTACGTCCCGCCCGTCAATCAGGATTTTACCTTCATCGACCGGCACCAGACCGGTGACCATGTAAAAACTTGTGGTTTTTCCCGCGCCGTTTGGCCCCAACAAGCCGACGATTTGTCCGGCAGCCACCGCCATGCTTGCGCCATCAACCACTTTACGGCCGCGATAGCTTTTGCTCAAACCGCGGGCGATCAGCGTGCCGGTCAGATCGCGGCCAGCAAAAAAATTGTCCCCGTCATCGCGGGCAGTTTCAGGTCGTAATGTTTGACGAAGGCGCTGCAGCATTGATGGTCAGTTCCCGCCGCTGCGCGGTTGGATGAGTACGGTGGGGCGGGTCCCTTGATTGCCACACCCTTCAAGGCGTGACCGGCTGTCCTTCATGGTTACGACGAGGCGGCAACCGGTTGCCAGATTGCCATTGTCCGACAGGGTGACGCGTTGTCCAGTTAGGGTGAAAACCTCCGACGCCATGTCGAACGTTCCGGTATCGCCGGTCGCAATCTGGTCGCCCCTTTGAATATTGACACCACCACTGGCGACAAGGCGCTCAATGCCGGATGCACCGGGAACCGCTGATCCATCGGTGGCCCCCGCTGAATAATGAATGACGAGCCTGCGCGCTGAGACGATCGTGTCGCCTTGGACAATTTTTACATTGCCATCGAACACGGCCTGGCCCTGTTCTTCCAAGACTTCCAAACGGTCTCCATCAATTTGGACGGGTTGACTGCCCGACAGCGAAAAACCGGTGCCGTCCTGCGCGTATGCGGTGCCCGGATGAACCGCAATGGTTGCTGCGGTCAGAGCCAAAAATGCGGCGATTTTTTTCATTGCTGCTCTCCCGCCTCCTCGGCGCTTTCCACGGGCAATACGTTTACACGAACACCGTTATCAAAAATGACCCGCTTTCCGTTCTCTGTAAATTCAGCGGAACCGGCGAGGATCTCTTGGCCAGGCCTGACAACACGAACCGGGTCGTTTGTTACAAGGCTGCCGCTTTCTACCTCAATATCAGCACTATTGAAAAAAGCTTCAATGCCGTCCGGGCGAGTGAATACCGACTTGCCGGTCAATCGCAAGCGATTTGCGTTGCGCTCAAACACCCCGCTTTCGGCCGTCAAGGTGCCGTTGACCGCACCCTCGCCATCGATTTCAGCCACGATGGCTTCCAGTTCGATCAGCTCAGCAGCCGGTCCGGTTTGAACGGCGCGGCGTGCTTGAACGGTATAGGGGCGCCCGCCATCAGCCACGCCCTCCAAGCGCGGATTGGCCATGACTAGGCGGCCGTTTTCGATCGTCATGCCGTCTAACTGGATGCCCGCGACATTGACGACATTACCCGGCCGGAAAAACAGAAGGGCCAGCACCAGCCCCAAGGTCATTAGGAGCGCTGAAGCTGGGACGGCCATACGCAATAGCGCGACGCGTGCCGAGTGCCGGCTGGCTATCGCGTAGGCCATGTCCCTTTTTTCCTGGAGCGTTGCCTGCATCAGGTTTCTGTGGTTCCGTTATTCGTGACTTGTTCGTTCAGTCTTGCCCACTTAACGCACAAATTTAATTAAGCGCCTTAATTGTGGTGATT
>JBCCRB010000089.1:0-8782 GCA_039208465.1 Pseudomonadota bacterium | reverse complement strand
GTCCACGCAAGCACCTACCTGCCATAGAAATAAGCCGACAGAGGTTCCGTGGCCGTACGTTCTACATTTACCGATGAAGCCCGCATCACGCTTGGCAATGTGGCGCACAGAGCTGGCTCGGCATTCTCACCCAATATTCGCCTTGGCGTCACCGGCCTCTCGCGCGCCGGCAAATCTGTGTTCATCACGGCGCTTATCCACAATTTGATCAATGGTGGCCGGTTGCCGCTGTTCGAGCCGCATGCCGAGCGCCGCATCGCACGCGCCTATTTGGAACCGCAGCCAGACGATGATGTGCCGCGCTTTGCCTACGAGACCCATGTCGAGAAACTGGTTAGCGAACGCCATTGGCCCGAGGGCACAAGGTCGATCAGCCAACTGCGCCTGACGCTCGACTATGAAAGTCAGTCCGCCTGGTCGCAGCTCTTCGGCACCAGAAAGCTGCATCTGGACATCATAGACTATCCCGGCGAGTGGTTGCTCGATCTGCCCTTGCTGGCAAAATCATTTCAGCAGTTTAGCGCCGATGCCTATGCGCAAACGCAAGGCCCCAACCGCGAGGCCATCGCCAAAACCTATCTGGAAATGGCCGACGCGATCGATCCCGACAGCCCGGCAGACGAGCAAAAGGTGCAGGACCTTGCTGACGCCTATAAAACCTATCTGCGCGCGTGCCGCGAAGACACGCTGGCCCTGTCGACCTTGCCACCCGGCCGGTTTCTCATGCCCGGCGATCTGGATGGATCCCCTGCCCTGACATTTGCACCGCTCAAACATATTGCGCCGCGCACCAAGCAAGGCTCGATGCAGGCGATTATGGAGCGGCGCTATGAGGCATACAAAAATATCGTCGTGCGCCCGTTTTTCCGTGAGCACATAACAAGGCTGGACCGGCAGATTGTTCTGGTCGACGCCATGCAGGCGATCAACGCTGGAGGCGAAGCGCTGCATGATCTGGAACGTGCGCTTGGAGAAGTCCTGGCCTGTTTCCGACCCGGCGCCGGCAATCTGCTGACATCGCTCTGGCAGCGGCGGATTGATCGTATTCTCATTGCGGCAACCAAGGCCGACCATGTGCATCATGAAAATCACGGCCAGTTGGAAGCCTTGGTGGAGTTTTTAACGGACCGCGCGAAAAAACGAGCCGGACGCGCCGGTGCCTCGGTCAAATCGATCGCGCTGGCTGCCGTGCGCGCAACACGTGAAGGCACGATCAACGATGATGGCGAAACGCTGCCCGTTATCATCGGCGTGCCCATGCAGGGCGAGCGGATCGGCAAGCAAACCTTTGACGGCACGCGGGAAACGGCGATCTTCCCCGGCGATTTGCCCGACGACCCGGAGAAACTGTTCCAGACCAAAGCGACCAAGGCACAGCGCTTTGTGAAAATGCGCCCGCCGCAATTGGAACGCGATCTGTCCGGCAGACCCCTGTCCTTGCCGCACATTCGCATGGACAAAGCACTACAATATCTGATTGGGGACCGCTTGGCATGACGAAAAAGCCCACAGCCCGCACACCCCGCAGCTTCGAAATCGGCGACCGTGACACCGCGCCGGAAAAGCCCGCGCGCGCAGCCGAAGGCAAGCGCAAGGAAACGGCAACGCCGCGCAAACCAACGGCGGCGCCCGCGTCCAAAGCTGTTTTGACGCCCGACGAGACCGATTATTTCGCCCTGGAAGCTGAGCAACAGCTCAATTCGGAAAACATCGAGGCGATCGAAGCACCGGCCAAGAACAGCGGATTTTCATTCTTTGCGCTCGCGCGCTGGGCATTTGGCTTTTTGTTGGCGCTTGCAGCGGGCCTCTGGCTTGAAAATCTGTGGCGTACGTCTTTTGCGCGTAACGAACTGTTCGGATGGGCAGTTGCCGGATTGATCGGCCTGTTCCTGCTCGCGGTGATCGGCATCGTCATCCGCGAATGGATCGCCATTCGCCGCATCGCACGTGTCAACACCATGCGCCAGGATGCAATCGATGCGCTGGATGAAGGCAACAGCGAAAAACTGGCGGGCGCCGCTCGTGCGCTGCAAACCCATTTTACCAGCGATCCGAACACCGCAAAGGGGCGCGCCAGGCTCGCTGAGCTAAAAGGCGCGGTGCTCGATACGGAAGATTTATACGCGCTGCATGAAAAGGAATTGCTCAAGGCGCTTGACGAAAAGGCTGTCGCAACGATCTCGGCGGCCGCCAAGCGCGTCTCGGTGGTCACCGCCATTTCACCGCGCGCGCTCGTTGATATCGGCTATGTGCTCTACGAAAACATCAGGCTCATTCGATCCATGGCAGAGCTTTACGGTGGGCGCGCGGGCGGGCTTGGCACCATCAATCTGGCACGCCGCGTCGTTTCGCATTTGGCGCTGACCGGTGCGATCTCGGTGGGCGAAGGCATTTTGCAACAAATTTTCGGGCAAGGGTTGGCGGCCCGTATCTCCACGCGGCTTGGCGAGGGCGTCATCAATGGTGTCATGACAGCACGCATCGGCATTGCTGCGATGGAAGTCTGCCGCCCTGCCCCATTTTTCCGGTTGAACAAACCGACGGTTTCCGATTTCCTGCCCCGATTGATCCCTGCCAAAAAATCTTCCGATTAGCTGCGTAGGGGAAACGAGAAACGCGGCATTAACCATTCGACGTGATGATGCGGCGTCCCCTGTTTGAGAGTTTGTGCCGATGATCGTTTCCAGAACAGCCCGCCTCGCCGCCCTGTTTACTGTCCTTTGCGGCGCGAGCCTGACCGCCTCACCGATTGTGTCCGTTGCGCATGCCGATTCGGCGCGCGACCAGGCCTTCTTCGGCAAGGTCGGCGGCACATGGCGCGGCCCCGGCGAAATCGTTGCCGGCAAATATGAGGGCACGAAATTCAATTGCTCATTCGAAGGCATTCAGCCATCGGCAGCCGTCGGCATGACCCTGGACGGCAAATGCCGCGTTGGCGTCTTTTCGCAAAACATGAAAGCCAGCATTGAGCGCAACGGCAAAGGCTATACCGGTCAGTTCCTCGATGGTGCAGCTGGCGAAGGCTTGGATATTGTCGCCGGCAATGTAACGGGCGACCGCGCGGTGATGCGTTTGAAGCGCAAGCAGCTTGAAGGCGCCATGCTGGTGCGCCTGGCCGACAAGGACACGCTCAATGTGACAATTTCAGTCGATGTAAACGGCCAGATGGTACCGGTGATCGGCATGAGCCTTGACCGTGTCGACGGACGCTCGGTCGGCTCCGTCAACTAATCTGCGTTAGACGAAGCCCCGGTCCATTCCTCGGCTTCGATTTCAATACCCGCTTCATCAAGCGCTGAGGCTATTGTGCGCACATGCGACCGACCGATCATCATGTCGCCAGCAATCGCCGCCAGCGGGATCATCACAAAAGCACGATCTAAAAGCCGCGGATGCGGGATCGTCAAATCCGGCGTGCGGATCGACACATCACCATAGGTCAAAATGTCGATGTCGAGCGTGCGCGGTCCCCAGCGCACATCGCGTTTGCGCCCGGCGCGCAATTCAATATCCACAAGCGCACGCAACAAGGCGTGCGGTTTCAGGCCGGTTTCAATGCCGAGACACGCATTCAAAAACCAGTTCTGGGTCGTGATGCCCCAAGGCGGTGTTTTGTAAAGTGGCGACACGGCGATGATCGAGGTCGACGGCAATTGACCAATCTCACCATGCGCCCATTGCAAGGCGCTTTTGACATCCCCGACATTGCCACCAAGGCCAAGATAGGCGATCGCTGATTTGCTCACGCTTCGTGCACCACGCGCACTTCGACATAGTCTAGAATGCCCGGAACCGGCGCATTCGGCTTGCGGATCGTGATCTCGGCACGGACAATTTGCGGAAACCGTGCGCACAACGCCTTGCCGATCTCAAGCGCCAGCGCTTCGATCAGATAGCGGCGCTTGCCGGTCACGATCTCCTTAATCGCCGCAAACGCTTCGCCGTAATCAACCGTTCCCTCAATCGAGTCCGTTTCCAGCGAATTGCCTGGCTCAACGCGCAGCGCAGCATCGACATAAAAGCGCTGGCCGAGAAACTCTTCCTGATCAAAAACACCATGGCGCGCAAAGAAGGCGCAGTTTTTCATGACGATGTCATAAGCCATGGCTGTTCCTATGGTTGTGGTTTGCGATGATGGGCGATCATTGCATCAGCAAGACGGGCCGCATCGGCATTATCAGCGACATTGTGAACGCGAAATACGGCAGCGCCCTTGGCCCGCAGCAAGGCGGTCGTCGCCGCCGTGCCGACATCACGATCCGCCGCATCGCGGCCGGTGGCCGATCCGATGAAGCGCTTGCGGCTGGTCCCGGCCAAAAGCGGAAAGCCGAACGCATGCAGCGCTTCAAAACGTGCCATCAGATCAAAATTCTGCTCTGCTTGTTTGCCGAAGCCAAAACCGGGGTCGAGTACAATCTGGTCGTCCTTGATGCCCGCGCGCGCGGCAATGGAAAGCGACTTGTCGAAAAAGAACTTTTGATCCTCGACAACATCGGGCAGCACGGTGCGATCACGTGATGTGTGCATGATCACAACACCGGCGCCATGATCGGCCACAATGCTGGCGAGCGCGGGCTCGCGTTGCAAACCCCACACATCATTGACGATCACCGCACCGGCCTTCAGTGCTTTTTCCGCCGTCGACGCGCGATAGGTATCAACAGAGATCATCGCCGTCGGCACCGACGCTAGAACCGCACCGAGCACCGGTAGCAGACGCGCCTGCTCCTCATCCTGATCAATTTCCGTTGCGCCCGGCCGCGTACTCTCCGCGCCTATATCAATGATCGCCGCGCCTGCACCGACCATTAAAGCTGAGGCCTGCGCGGCGGCGCCAGGCACCTCATGCACACCACCATCGGAGAAACTGTCCGGCGTCGCATTGATGATCCCCATCAGCACAGATTGCGGCCCCAAGGCGAGGGAGCGGCCGCCGGCAAGACGCCAGGCACGCGGCGCAAACGGATCTTGGGTCATCGACACCGGATAAAAGACAAGGTCAGGCCTGACGTTCGGGCACGTGCACGACCAAACCATCAAGCTCTTCGGTCATTTTGATTTGGCATGAAAGCCGAGATGTCGGTTTTGTCTCATAGGCAAAATCCAACATGTCTTCTTCCATCACTTCCGGCGCGCCAGTCTTTTCCGCCCAGGCTTCGTCCACATAAACATGGCACGTAGCACAAGCGCAGGCACCGCCGCATTCCGCTTCGATACCGGGAACCGAATTGCGGATCGCATTTTCCATGACCGTCGATCCGACCGCCGCGTCAAACTCGAAATCTGACCCGTCAAACGCTTTTATGTGAAGTTTAGGCAAATTGGCCTCCGAACCCTGATATGACTTTGGTCACGCAGGTAAACGCTCGGCAAAGCAAGTCAAGAATTGAGTTTGCCCTTACCGCAAAAGGGACGCGACATAATCGCAGGCTTCGTCAACATCGCGATGCAGCGTCTCGAGCGATTTATCCGTCAAGCCTTCGGTCTCAATGGCTTCTGCACCGGCCTCAATGCGCGCTGCGCCCACCGCACGGGCCGTGCCCTTCAGCGTATGGGCGGCGGCCATGATCGCTTCCATGTCACTTTCCGTTCTCATCGTATGCGATAGGCACCGGGCCTGTTTCACGAACATTTGTAACAATTCTTCAACAAGCTGCCGGTCGTCGCCAGCTTGAGACGCCAGGAACTTTAGGTCTATAGGTGTGGTCTTTGACGTTGAGTTTGGCCGGGTTGGCGTTTCAATATGCGCAGGCATCATGGCTTTTGTCCCGTTTTGGACAGCCTAGCTTTAAGCGGTTTTTTCTTCGTTAACCGCTTTTCGTAGAAACGCTGATCTTTCCAAGCGCGTTAACCTTGTGTTTAAACTTTTAACAAGAACGACAAGTAGTTGTTTCAATTGGATACACGGCTCATTAAAGTGGCTGAGCCGGGTTATACCGACCCGAAGCGTAGAATGAGTAGACGGGTCGCACATCATGTGGCGGGCTGGGGTATGTGAGTGAGGCTGTAATGGCTAGCAAATCAAAGAAGACTGCCGATATCGATATCGATCTCGAGATGGACGAAGCGCTGGAGCAAGTTCTCGACCTCGAGCTATCAGACGAAATCAATAATATTGATCTCGACGGCGATTTGTCGCTGGACGATTATGAGGAAAAGGTCAGCAAGGCCGCCGGCGAACTCAAGTCTGCCTCAGCCAAGCCAGCCGCCAAGAAAACAACGCCTGCCCGCAAGAAAAAGCCCGCAAAACCAGCGCCAAGCACGCGTGCGCCGAGCCCGGCCCCGGCGCCGTCTCCGGTCGCACCGGCCAATGATGAC
This sequence comes from Pseudomonadota bacterium, assembly GCA_039208465.1. GTDB lineage: Bacteria > Pseudomonadota > Alphaproteobacteria > Rhizobiales > Rhizobiaceae > JBCBDX01. The sequence continues at coordinate 2,464 of JBCCRB010000089.1, read as the reverse complement.
AGCGCATCAAAAGACTATGTGCAAACCATTAGCCGCCTGGAGAGCAAACCGGCCGGCAACCCGTTTTTGACAGCATCCATTTTCAGCCTGTTGTGGGTTATTGGCGGTGTCGCCGTCGCCCATATCCTGTACGCGCCGGAAATATGGACCATCAATTCCGTTGCAGGACTGCGTGAATTTCCAGGCGCGATTGGCGTCATGGTCGGCACGATCATCCCAATCTTCTTCATCTTCGTTCTGGCATTGATGCTGCGGCGCGCTGCCGAAATGCGCCAGACAGCCAAATCGATGAGCGAAATTGCTTTCCGCCTTGCCGCCCCTGAAAAACTGGCCGGCGAGCGCGTTGCCACGGTTGGTGAGGCTGTGCGCCGCGAAGTGGCCGCCATGGGCGATGGCATTGAACGCACAATCGCCCGCGCCACCGAGCTCGAAGCCATGATGCAGTCGGAAGTCAGCGATCTGGAACGCGTCTACACCGACAATGAAGCGCGCGTCCGCTCAATCCTGACCGCTCTCGCAACGATAGCTGTTTCAACCTTATTTTCGATACACGACCAAACCACTGAGGAGGGTCCCCATGCTTAAAACCGGCATCGACGCGCTCAAGCGCATCGGCGTTATCCAACAGGCTGATGCCCATTGTGACATTCCATGCGGTATCTACGATCCGGGTCCGGCGATTATCGCGGCAGTTTCCGTGGTGCGCCTCATGGACATTATGCACGAAGCCAGCAGCGACAATAACGTTGCCCTGACCAACGTTCTCGCCCGCAACGCGGTGCGCAAAGAGCAGGAAGCTGAGAAAGTCAAAGCCGAGATCCGTGTTATCTGGGGCGACTACTTCAAAGGCGAGCTTCTGAAGAAGCACCCGGAAGTTCACGGTCTTGCGCACTCGATCATGCTCAAAGCCAGTGCTTGCAAACAGGATGTGCACCGCGAGGATGCTGTGGCGCTGGTTGACCTCGTCAATCAGTTTGCGGAACTGTTCTGGACGACCAAATCGGTGAAAACCGGTCGCGGACCGTGCCCGTATCCGCCGTCGCTCGAAGTCGTTTATCCCATTCTGGGCTAAAACCGGCGGCCGGGTCGGGGCGTCATTAAGGCCCCGCCCCGCTGAGAACCATGCTTGGTTTCAATCTGATAGAGATCCGCGGTTGGAGTATGGCTCCAACCCTTCAGCCAGGCCAGCTTGTCCTGTTCCGCCGGGCAAGGCCCTCCCGTGTGCGGCCAGGCGATATCGTTCTGGTCCGTCACAAGCGTCTTGGCCTCATTGTAAAAGAGGTGGCATCCACATGCGCCCGCGGGGTGCGGCTTCGAGGGCGCGCGGCCTGTTCCACCCCGAAGGAACGCTTGGGGCCCGTGGCGTGGTCTCGAGTTATGGGTCGGCGGGCCAGTCGATGAAGCTATCGGCATTGGCTTAAGGCCGCTTTCGCTAAGGGATTTTGCGTCCCGCAGCCCTCCCGCGTCTCAAGACTGGCGCATACCGCATCTTGCGAACCACTTTGATAAGCGATAGCAACAACGCACGTTCCGTCGGGGAGACTTCGGAGCATGCGCGCTGTCAGACCCAACTTTTGTTATTACGCTGAACCGACCTCGCGAGGGTTGTCGACTCGTAGTCGCGGCTGGCTTGGCGGAGAGAGCCCGCAATTCCCATGGTCATGACGGTCGCGATCGCTCTCTTGGTGGTGGCCGCGGCCCTGCTGCTTGAGGCTGACCGGAAGCGGGCCGCTTGGCCTCTCTTTCAAAGCTCGGCTGCGATGCGCCGCTCGGCCCGCTGGGGAGGGGGTGCTCTTGCGGCGGCCTCCCTATGGCTCTCTGCCTACCCTCAAGGGTGGGAGCGCGGCATCGCCGTTTGGCTCGGCTTGGTCACCCTTGCAGGCGTGGGCGTTTTGCTCTGGTCATCGTGGAAACCCGGTCGTCATTGGCATGCCGCTTACGCTGCATGTTCCGTAAGCTTCGTGGTCGTCTTGAGCGGCCTTGCGGGGCTGACGCTATGAGCCCCGTGATCATCACTATAGTGGCCATCGTGCTTCTCGGCCTCGCGGTCGCCACTTATTTTGCGCCGCGGCTCACGTCCGTCATCGTTTGGGCACTGATCGCGGCAGTTCTCGCCGGTTCAGCCGCGATGCTCGCGCTTCCGTTTCCCTTTCGTGAAGTCGCGGTTTGGATGACCCTCATTGTGCCGCTCATTTGGGTGGGCTTTCAATTCTGGTGTTATTGGGAACGCCGGTCTTGGCGCGTTGTTGCAGGGCTCGTCAGTGTTTCAGCGCTGAGCGGGCTAATCGTTCTCATCAGTGCACCGCCGGTTTGAGGGAGCTTTCCATGGATCGCGATCGTCATCATCGCAACTATGATCTGCATTCCTGGTCGGGTATCACGCTCGGCCTCTTCATCTACGTTGTTTGCTTCACGGGCTGCTTCGCTCTTTTTGCTCACGAGATCAGCAGCTGGGAGGATCCCG
>JBCCRB010000088.1:0-8838 GCA_039208465.1 Pseudomonadota bacterium | reverse complement strand
TCGCCGATGCCTTGTCCAAAACCCATACGGCACCGGCGCCAGCCATTGTCCCGCAGCCGACATACCGTGGTTACTCAGCTTACCCGGCAGCACCGCAATCAGGGCCGAAAGTCGTTTATCACACGCAAAGCCTTGAGCCATGGACACCCGGTTGGCACGCCTGGTGCGACGACCGCTACAAGACGTTCAACCACGACACGGGAACCTTCCGTGGCTATGATGGTTTCGACCATTTCTGCGTGCCCAAATAAGCAGAGCGCACGACACACAAAAAGACGAGGATCACGCCTGCAAAAACGGATTTGTCCGGCGTTCCTCACCAATGCTCCCGCCCGGGCCATGACCGCAAATGAACGTGTAGTCATCGCCCAACGGGAGCACTTTTTCATTGATCGATTGGATCAGCGTCGCGTGATTGCCACCAGGCAGATCGGTTCTGCCGATCGACCCGCGAAACAACACATCGCCCACATGGGCAAACTTCATCTGATCATTGACGAAGATGACATGGCCTGGCGCATGACCGGGGCAATGCAAGACGCGAAATTCATGGTCACCGACCGCGACCACCTCGCCCTCATCAAGCCAGCGATCCGGCGTCACATTGCGCACTGCCGCCTCTACCCCGAACATCGCCGCCTGGGCTTCCAACCCCTGCAGCAGCGGCGCGTCATCACGGTGCGGCCCAATAATGTCGACACCAAGCTTGTCTTTCAAATCCATCGCACCGCCAGCATGGTCAATATGGCCATGCGTCAGCCAAATGGCCTGCGCTGTCAGCCCATGCTTGGTCAGCGCCTCAACAATCAGCTCAACGTCACCGCCTGGATCAATGACGACAGCGGCTTTTGATGCATCATCATACAAAAGGGTGCAGTTTTGCTGGAATGCCGTCACCGGCACGATCATGCCTTTTAGAGTGCTGGCCATATACGCTCCTGTGTGCGGACGATATCGAATGTTCGGCTCAGAAAAACGGCCGGTTGATAAGACCGGCCGTGTAATTGCAGTGAGAAGCGGCCGGTCGAATCGCGGCGCTCAAATCCTTGTCATGCCCTTATTCAGCGGCCATCGCAGGCGCCTCACGCACAAGCATTTCATAATCATGCATCAGGCTTTTTGTGATCTCACCAACAGAGAAACGGTAATCACCGATCTCGCTAACCGGCGTCACCTCAGCTGCGGTTCCCGTCAGGAAACACTGCTCAAAACCGGTCATTTCTTCCGGATCGATGCGCCGCTCGATAACCTCGATACCGCGCGCCCGCGCCAGATCATTCACGGTGCAGCGTGTAATCCCGTCAAGAAAACAATCGGCCAACGGCGTATGGATCTTGCCGTCCTTGACGAAAAACACGTTCGCGCCGGTCGCTTCGGCAACATGGCCACGCCAGTCCAACATCAAGGCGTCGGAATAGCCTTTGTCTTCCGCCTCATGCTTACAAATCGTGCAGATCATATAGAGGCCAGCCGCCTTGGCGCGCGATGGCGCCGTTTCCGGATCAGGCCGCTTATACCGCGCCATATCCAGACGGATGCCTTTCAGCTTCTGTGCCGGATCAAAATAGCTCGGCCATTGCCACACGGCGATGGCGACATTGATCCGGTTGCTTTGCGCAGAAATGCCCATCATTTCGGAGCCGCGCCAGGCAATCGGCCGGACATAGGCATCATCAAAACCCTGCTTCAACAGAAGCGCGTTGCAGGCATCATCAATTTCCTGAACCGAATAGGGCAGCTTGTAGCCCAAAATCTCAGCCGACGCGGCCAGCCGTTCGCTATGTTCGGTCAGTTTGAAAATCCGGCCATTATAGGCGCGGCAGCCCTCAAACACCGAGCTACCATAATGCAGGCCATGCGACAGCACATGCAGTTTGGCGTCGGCCCAATCCACATACGCCCCATTGTACCAGATTTGACCTTCCAACTGATCGAACGGGACGGATGCCATGGCCTCACTCCAATTTGGGACACACTCACCGGCTTTGCCGGGTTGGCTTTCCTATCGTTTTCCGATAAATATGTCAACAATGCTGACGTAATTTGACGATGGACCAGACCCAACAAACGCAGGAACTGATCGAGCTGCTCTTCTTCGCATACCGCGATTTTACCGCCGATGCAGATGCGATCTTGAAGGAAATCGGCTTTGGCCGCGCGCACCACCGCGCCCTGCATTTCATTGATCGCCAACCGGATCTGAGCGTCGCAGAACTGCTCGATTTGCTAGGCATCACCACGCAAAGCCTGGCGCGCGTGCTGCGCAATCTCGTCGACGCAGGTTACGTTACGCAAAGCAGAAACAGCCAAGACAAGCGCAAACAGGAGTTGCGTCTGAGCCCGCAAGGTATTGGACTAATTGCCAAATTAAGAGCACCACAGTCTCGCCGCATAGAAGAGGCATTGGCAAAAACCGGTCAGAGTGGTCAAAAGACAATGGCGTTTTTGGAAAACATGCTCGACCGCGAGAGCCTGGCCCAGCGCAAACGGCTCTCACAGCCCAAAGTCTAGTCAGGGAGTTTAACATGGCGCATGCTGCAAGACCGGATATGCCGGAAGCCGCCATCTCAAATTATGGCGTGTCTGACACGGCACCCCATCTATTGGTCGTCGATGATGATGACCGGATCCGCGAACTGCTCAAGCAGGTCCTATTGCGCGATGGCTATCGCGTGACCAGCGCCAGCGATGCCGCCGAAGCGCGGCGCCTGTTGGAAAATCTCGATTTCGACCTGATCGTACTCGACGTGATGATGCCGGGCGAAGATGGTCTGTCGCTGGCCCGGTCCCTGCGCGACATTGAACGCGATATCCCGATTTTGATGCTTACCGCGCTCACAGAAACCAACAACCGTGTTGAAGGGTTGGACGCCGGCGCCGATGATTATCTGGGCAAGCCTTTTGATCCGCGCGAATTGGTGCTGCGGATCAACAACATCCTCAAGCGTGTCACCGTCGAGCCGCATAATTTGATTGAGCAGCTCGTTTTCGGCCCGTTCAATTTCTCCATCAAGCGCCGCGAACTCAAACGCGCCGGCACGGTCGTTAAACTGACCGAGCGCGAGCGTGATATCATGGTCGCCTTTGCCACCAATCCAGGCGAAACCGTTTCGCGCTATGATCTGGTCAGCAACAACGAGGAAGTGGGCGAGCGGACCATCGATGTGCAGATCAACCGGTTGCGCCGCAAAATTGAAGAGGACCCGGCCAATCCGCGTTATCTTCAAACCATCCGAGGAATAGGGTACCGTCTGGCCACCGATTGATTGAAGGCGGGGCCAGGCAACTGTCCGATATACCTGAAAAAGGCGCACCGAAAACGGTGCCAGACCCGGGCGACAGCGATTGGGTTGCAAAATGGCAATGGCGATTACGGCAGTTTCGGCGCCGTATTCGGGCCAGTTTTGCGCGCGTGCCACGCGCCTTTCCGCGCGGCCTTTATGCCCGCTCGCTGATCATCATCATCGCGCCGATGGTGTTGCTGCAATCGGTCGTCGCTTTTGTGTTTATGGAGCGGCATTGGCAAACTGTCACACAACGCTTATCGACAGCGGTGACGCGCGACATCGCAGCGCTGATTGATGTCATCGAAACTTACCCACAAGACAGTAATTTCACCGAAGTGGTACGCATTGCCCGCGACCGGCTTGATTTAAACATCGCCATTTTGCCGCCCGAGCCGCTGCCGCCGCCGACGCCGAAGCCATTCTTTTCGATCCTCGATGGTATTTTGAGCGAGGAGATTCGCAAGCAGATCGCCCGGCCGTTCTGGATCGACACGGTGGGCGATTCAAACCTCGTCGAAATCCGCGTTCAGCTCGAAGAAAATGTGCTGCGGGTTTTCGCGCGGCGCAGCCAGGCCTACGCGTCCAACACCCATATCTTCCTTCTATGGATGGTTGGCACGTCGCTGGTCCTGCTCTTCATCGCGATCCTGTTCCTGCGCAATCAGATCAGGCCGATCCAGAAACTGGCACGCGCCGCTGAGAGCTTCGGCAAGGGACAGGCGCTGCCGGAGGATTTCAGACCACGCGGGGCGATTGAGGTGCGGCGTGCGTCGCTGGCTTTTATCCAGATGCGTGAGCGGATCGAACGGCAATTGGAGCAGCGCACACAAATGCTGACCGGCGTCAGCCACGATTTGCGCACCATCCTGACCCGTTTCCGGCTGCAAATGGCGCTTGCCCGTGATGTGCCTGAGGTGGAAGCCATGGAAGCCGACATCGCCGACATGCAAAGCATGCTGGAAGGCTATATGGATTTTGCGCGCGGCGAACAGGCCGAGGAGCCGGTCGAACTTGATCTGGCCGAGATGCTCACAGCCATCGAGAAACAGGGCAAACTGCACGGCAAGAAGGTCGCCACCAGCCTGATCGGCCGCCCCGATGTGATCGTCCGGCCGGTTTCTTTCAAGCGCCTCGTCGACAACATCGCCACCAACGCGTTCCGCTATGCCAATCGGCTCGAACTGACCGCGCGCAACACCAAAGGCAATCTGTACCTGACTTTCGATGATGACGGCCCCGGCATTCCTGAAGGGCGTCATCAGGATGTGTTCAAACCCTTTGTGCGCCTCGATGCGGCCCGCAACCTCAATGAGAGTGGCACCGGCCTTGGCCTGTCGATTGCACGCGACATCGCACGGCGCCATGGCGGTGACATCACGCTGGATGCCTCGCCCTTGGGCGGCCTTCGGGTTGTGATCAGAATTCCAAGCTAGCCCGTCACATCATCCGTGCGCCATTGGGCACGGGCTTGTCGGGCAGCGCCAAAACGATGGCGCCATCTTGACCGGCAAAGCCAAGCGTCAGCACTTCTGATTTGATCGGCCCGATCTGGCGTGGCGGAAAATTAACGACCGCCATTACTTGTCGTCCGACAAGTCCTTCAAGATCATAGTGCACGGTAATCTGCGCCGAGCATTTCTTTACGCCGATCTCGTCGCCAAAATCGATCATCATCTTGAAGGCCGGCTTGCGCGCTTCAGGAAACGGTTCGGCCTTGATGATCGTACCAACCCGGATATCGACTTTCATGAAATCATCGAAACTGATCTCCGGCGTCGGCTCGCTCATGCCTCGCCGACCGTCTCAAACATGGCATGTTCGAGCGCCTGCTTGGCATCAATCCCGGACCAGACGACGGACTGGAACGCCTGGAAATAGCTTTCGCAGGTCTCCAGCGCATTGGCCAGCAGCACTTCCACTTGCGCCTCGCTCGGTTCAATGCCGCCCGATAGCAACAAGGAGTGGCGGAACATGACCGCGCCTTCCTTTTCCCAGAAATCGAAATGGCCGATCAGCAATTGCTCATTGATCAGCGACAAAAGCCGCATCATCTGGTTGATCCGGTTTTTGTGCACCGTCAGATCGAATGCGCAGGCAAAATGAAGCGATTCAAAGTCAGGCATCCAGGCGTAGGATACGTGATAATTCGTCCAGTCACCGGCGACAGCGATCGAAATTTCATCATCGCCGGTTCGTTCAAAGTTCCAATCTCTTGCATGCGCCACATGTTCGATCACATCCACCGGATGTGCGATGCGGTCGTAATCAATTTCCAAGAGGCTCATGGGTTTCCCACATCAAATAAATTGTCTCAATTAGCCGCAGCCTGATGCCCCTCAACGATACCGCGACACGGATGACTCAAACGAAAGGAACACTGCAAACGATATCAGCCATTTCGCTAACCACTGCGAATCACTGAACAATTTCAGTCTATTGATCGTTAAGCTTCGTAAAAGAGGGGTTAACGCAACCAAATGAAAAAGCGCTTGTGTGCATCACCAATTACGCAGTTTGCTGCGCCGCTAACCGACTCTGCGCAAACGATTTTTCTTACCTTATGCACAGAGGCGACAGGATGAAAAAAACCTTGTGAAACTTTTTAAATGAAGGCGAACACTACGCTTTTTTCGCTTCCAGCGCCGCAAGACGCGCCTCAAGCGCATCGATTTTTTCCTGCAGCGATGCATTCTCTTCGCGCGCCGCGACAGCCATTTCGCGCATCGCCTCAAACTCTTCGCGTTGAACCATGTCCATCGACGACATCATGCGTTCCATCTGTGCTTGAAACATCGTCTCAACTTCGCGCTGCACGCCCTGGGCAGCACCGGCCGCATCCGTCATTAGGCGCGCGAAATCGTCAAATATCTTGTTAGGGCCCGTTGTCATTGGCTCGTCTCCCGTGTTGTAGACGGTTTAGGTTTGTCGGCAGGGGCTTGCAACCGTTCCGACCAGAAACACCGTTCAATTAGGCAAGAAAAATGGACGCACTTACCGGACCTCTTCTGACGCAATCGGCCATCCTGTTTCCCACCTGGCTCGATCCGGTGCTTGTCCAACTCGGGCCGATCGCGATCCGCTGGTACTCGCTGGGATACATCACCGGCATTCTTGTTGGTTGGCGGCTTGCCCGGCGCATGGTGCAAAATGAGCGCTTATGGGCCGGGCCGTCCCCGATCCGCGCTGAAGACATCGATGATTTCCTTCTTTGGGCCGTGCTCGGCATCGTCCTTGGCGGCAGGCTTGGCTTTGTCCTGTTTTATGATACCGCGTCATTCCTCGAAAACCCGCTGCGCATCTTCCAGGTTTGGCAGGGCGGTATGTCGTTCCATGGCGGCCTGATCGGCACGACCCTTGCGATGGTGTTCTTTGCACGCTCACGTGGCGTTGATCCCTGGCGTTTGTTTGACGTGATCGCCACCGTCGCGCCGATCGGCATCGGCCTGGTCCGCATCGCCAATTTCATCAATGCCGAATTGTGGGGCCGCGCGACCGATGTGTCGTGGGCGGTCATTTTTCCGACCGACCCGGCCCAATTGCCGCGCCACCCAAGCCAGCTTTACGAGGCGGTACTCGAAGGCCTCGTCCTGTTCATCGTGCTGCGCATTGCCGTCACACGCTGGCACACGCTGACCCGGCCACGCCTGACGACCGGCATTTTCGTTGCCGGCTATGGCCTTGGCCGAACCTGCGTCGAGTTCTTCCGCCAGCCCGATATTTTCATCGGCAATGGCGGCTTTCTGCTCGGCACAGGCTGGCTGACCATGGGCATGGTGCTCTCGGTGCCGATGATCATCCTCGGGCTTGCCCTGATCCTGTCAGGTCGTGCCCCTGCGGCCACGGCCCGGCCATGACACAAGCACCATTGGCTGAAACGATCCGCAAGCAAATTGCAATCAATGGGCCTCTATCGGTCGCGCATTACATGTCGCTTTGCCTGCTTGACCCCAAGCACGGCTATTATACGCAGGCCACGCCGTTCGGCGCGCAAGGCGATTTCATCACTGCACCAGAGATCAGCCAATTGTTCGGCGAAATCATCGGCGCCTGGTTGATCAATGCATGGCATGTTCTTGGCAAACCAGCGCCGTTTTTGCTCGTTGAGGCGGGGCCTGGCCGCGGCACCTTGATGCGTGATATCGCACGCACGGCGCGCCTTGACGCAGCCTTCCGCGCTGCCGCCGACCTGATCCTGATAGAAGCCAGCCCGAAACTGCGCGCGGTCCAGGAGCAGACCCTGCAAGACGCTGCCATTGAGGCGCGTTGGCTCAGCGACCTCGACCAATTGCCGGACCTACCCTGCATGATGGTATCCAACGAGTTCTTCGACGCGCTGCCGATACGTCAATTTGTCAAACACCGGGATCAGTGGCTCGAACGGGTGGTGGGCCTGGGCGAAGACAATCAGCTGCAATGGCAGACCGGCACCGCAAGCCTATCGCCCGCTTCGCTGCCGGCAACAGCAGGTACGGTCGATGACGGCGCCATTTTTGAGGTCAGCACGGCGCGTGAAGCCGTCGTCGCCGCCATGGCCGCCCACATCGCCAAAAATGGCGGGATCGGCCTGCATTTTGACTATGGCCACGCCACTTCCGCGCCCGGCGATACGTTTCAAGCCGTTCATCGGCACGCCTTTGTCGATCCGCTCGACACGCCCGGTCAGGCCGACCTGACAAGCCATGTCGACTTTGAGGCCCTGGCGCGCAGCGCAAAAAGGCAGGGTGTTCACCCTTATGCCCTTATGGATCAGGGCGACTTTCTGCTCCGATGCGGCTTGCTGGAGCGTGCCGGACAGCTTGGCGATCAAAAACCGGTAACCGTGCAGCAGCAGATCACGGCCGACGTAAAGCGCCTTGCTGGCGATGGCCCTGACGACATGGGTGAACTGTTCAAGGCCTTTTGCTTTGCCCATGAGAAGGTTGGCGCTCTGCCACCCTTTGCCGCTTGATTGACTTAAATGCCCAAATCAACGACCGTCACCGCTACCGAACAAGGCAAGGATGACGACTTGCAGACCACCATCACGCCATCGGTTGCGCCCGTCACATCGGCAAAACTAGACAATCCGGCCATGCGTCACGGGTTTTTCACCCGCGCTGGGGGCGTCTCTACCGGCCTTTATACGGGCCTGAACACCGGCCTCGGCTCTGACGATGCGCGCGACGCCGTGCATGAAAACCGGCGCCGTATCGCGGCTTTTCTCGGTTTGGGGCCAACAGCCATTGCCGGATGCCATCAAATTCATTCGCCCGATGTGGTCACGGTGACACAAGGCACCGATCTGCAGGCACGACCAAACGCCGATGCGCTGGTCACCGCCGCGCCCAAGATAGCCCTGTCCATACAGACCGCCGATTGCGGGCCGGTTCTGTTTGCCGATCAACAGGCCGGCATCATCGGCGCCGCCCATGCCGGGTGGAAGGGTGCGGTCAGCGGTATCCTAGAAAACACCATCGCGGCCATGCAGGCGCTCGGTGCCAAGCGCAAAAACATCATCGCGGTACTTGGCCCCACCATCAGCCAAGCAAATTATGAGGTCGGCCCGGAGTTT
>JBCCRB010000087.1:0-8850 GCA_039208465.1 Pseudomonadota bacterium | reverse complement strand
TTCTTTGACAAGGCAAGGGGGCAGGGGGCAGGGAGCAGGGGGAAAAACAAGATTGTATTTCTGACGTCGTTGACTAAAAGTGCAAGGATTTTAAGCCAGCAGATATCGTAAGCTTGCACGGTGGAAGACCATCTCGCCGCTTTCCGGACACTTGATCCAGAGATTTTCCGGCGTTTCACGGCGGCCCATGAGCGTATCGAGACGCGGGCGCACATAATCGGTGATCCAGTTCATTTTAGTTTTCCCGTTTTCCCTTATGTGGCGGGATTATTCGGCAGCTTCAAGACGCGCGGCGCGAACGCCCTGTGCAAGACCGGCGACAAAGGTTGATACCGCATTAACCGTGTCGGGCGTCGCTTTGCCTTCACCGTCGAGCGACGTTGCCACCGAGTTGACGATGGCGGTGCCCACAACCACACCATCAGCGTCGCGCCCGATAACGGAAGCCTGCTGCGCGGTCTTGACGCCAAAGCCGACGCAAACCGGCAAATTGGTGTGGCCCTTGATCCGGTTGACCGCATCAGCCACCGCGTCCGTATTGGCAATTGCCGATCCGGTGATGCCGGTCATCGACACGTAATAGACAAAGCCCGATGTGTTGGCGAGGACGGCCGGCAGGCGCTTGTCATCGGTGGTCGGCGTTGCCAGGCGAATGAACGAAATGCCTTCATCCAGCGCCGGGATGCACAATTCGCCATCCATTTCCGGCGGCAGATCGACAACGATCAACCCATCGATGCCGGCGGCCTTTGCATCGATGAGGAACTTATCGACGCCGTAGATATAGATCGGGTTGTAATAGCCCATAAGCACGATCGGTGTGTCAGCGTCGGTTTCGCGGAAGCTTTTGGCCATCTGCAGCGTCTTGGCCAAGGTCATGCCGCCGGTCAGCGCGCGGCGCCCGGCCATCTGGATCGCAGGGCCATCGGCCATCGGATCGGAAAAGGGCATGCCCAACTCGATGATGTCAGCGCCAGCTTCCGGCAGCGCTTTCATGATTTGCAGCGAGGTTTCCAGATCCGGGTCGCCGCCCATGAAATAAGTGACCAAGGCCGGCCGGTTTTCACCGGCGAGGCGCGCGAACAGTGTGTCAAAACGTTTGGCCATGGCGATCACATCTCGTGCCCGAGGATCTTGCCGACGGTGAAGACATCCTTGTCGCCGCGGCCGCACAAATTCATCACGATGATCTGGTCCTTGCCCATGGTGGGCGCGCGTTTGACCACTTCGGCCAGTGCGTGGCTTGGTTCCAGCGCCGGGATGATGCCCTCAAGGCGACAAAGCAATTGGAACGCTTCGAGCGCCGCATCATCCATGCAGGGGACATATTCCACCCGGCCTGTCTCCTTAAGGTAAGAGTGTTCCGGCCCGATGCCGGGATAGTCGAGGCCGGCGGAGATGGAGTGACCTTCATCGATCTGGCCGTCACTGTCCTGCAACAGATAGGTGCGGTTACCATGCAGGACGCCGGGGGAACCCGCCGTTAGCGAAGCGCAATGCTCATCGGTATCCAAGCCCTTGCCGCCAGCTTCTACGCCGATAATCTGCACATCCTTGTCGTCAAGGAAAGGATGGAACAAGCCGATGGCGTTGGAGCCACCGCCGACTGCGGCGATGATCGTGTCGGGCAATTTGCCTTCGATCTCCATCAATTGCTGCTTGGTTTCATTGCCGATGACCGATTGGAACTCGCGCACCATTTCCGGATAGGGGTGCGGGCCGGCAGCGGTGCCAATCAGATAGTAGGTGCTCTCGACATTGGTGACCCAGTCGCGCAAAGCCTCGTTCATTGCGTCCTTCAAGGTGCCATTGCCGGAGGTGACCGGTGTGACCTCGGCGCCTAAAAGCTTCATGCGAAACACGTTTGGCGCCTGACGGTCAATGTCGGTGGCGCCCATATAGACATGGCAGGGAAAACCGAAACGGGCCGCCACGGTTGCGGACGCAACGCCGTGCTGGCCGGCGCCGGTCTCAGCAATGATGCGCGTTTTACCCATGCGCTTGGCGAGCAGGATCTGCCCGAGGCAATTGTTGATCTTGTGCGATCCGGTGTGGTTCAGCTCGTCGCGTTTGAAATAGATTTTCGCGCCGCCCAGATGCTCGGTCAGCCGTTCGGCAAAATAAATCGGCGAGGGCCGGCCTGTGTAATGCTTGTTAAGATGCGCCAGCTCTTCCTGGAAAGCAGGGTCGGTTTTGGCCTTTTCCCATTCTTCCTGCAGATCCAGAATGAGCGGCATCAAGGTTTCCGCAACAAAGCGGCCACCGAAAATACCAAACATGCCGTTTTCATCCGGCCCCGTCCGGAAGGAATTGGGGGGTAGAACCTGGTTCACGAAGAAACTCCCTTACACGCGAAGAGGCGGTTTAGCGTGGCATTTGCGCAAGGGCAATGCGCGATCAGGCCGCGCCCAGCGCCTTGAAGAATGCGCGTATCTTGTTGACGTCTTTCACGCCAGGGGCACTTTCAACACCGGACGACAAATCAAGCCCGGGCGGAACAGCCGCCAGGGCTGCGCCAACATTGTCCGCATCGATGCCGCCGGACAAAAGATAGTCGGTTTGGGCGGGCATATGGGACAGGATATCCCAATCAAAACTGACGGCGTTGCCGCCCGGCCGGTCGGCGTCCTTAGGCGGCTTGGCGTCAAGCAGGAAGCGGTCGGCTATGCCGCGATAGGGATCAAGCTTTGCAAGGTCTGCAGTCGTTGAAATACCCAGCGCCTTCCAGGTTTCGCGTTGATAGTTTGCTTTGACCGCCGCCAATCGATCGGGCGTTTCCCGGCCGTGCAGTTGCACAATGTCCGGCGCGGCGCGGGCGACAATTTCATCGAGATAATCATCGGCCGCGTTGACGGTTACCGCTGCTGTTTTCAGCCCGAGCGCGCGCGCATGCGCCATTAGCCCCGCGGCCTGGTCGATCGTTACATGGCGCGGCGACTTTTCAAAAAAGATAAAGCCGGCATGCGTGCCGCCGACATTGGCAACCGCATCAATGGTTTCTTTCGTGGACAGGCCGCAAATCTTGATATGCATGATGGGTCTTTAGCGCTTTGCGCTCAGGATGTGAAATCGATGGCCTGCAGCTTGCTGCCATTGCGTTTCAACCAGCTTTTGGCGCGCTTGGTGTCGGGGCACAATTCTTCGCAGAGCGCCCAGAATTTCGGTCCATGGTTCATTTCGCGCAAATGGGCGCATTCATGGGCGACCAGATAGTTGATGACGGACGGCGGCGCCATCATGATCCGCCAGGAAAATGACAAGGCCCCCTCCGACGTACAGGATCCCCAACGGCTGGTCGTGTCGCGGTAGCGGACGGTCTTGACCCGGCGGCCAACCTTACTGGCATGGTGCGCCACCAGGACATCAATGTCGCGCTTGGCTTCGTTTTTCAGAAAATCAGCGACCCGCCTCGCTAGAAACCGGCGATCCCCACGCACCAGGAGTTCCGGCCCGTCACTGCCAGAGCGGATTTGCGTGAGGCCGCGTCCGGCTTCATGCACAATGCGATGGTTGACGCCACGGATCGGCAGTTTGATCCCTTCACGCACCTTGGGTTGATCGGGTTGTTTGGCGATTTGGTCTTCCAGCCAACCGGTGTGACGGTCAATAAACTGCATAATTGCTGCCACCCGGGTGCCGGGTGGCACCGTCACCGACACGCCACGCGCACCGGGCTGGACGCGCATGGTTAGGCGTTTTGCGCGTGGATTTTCCTTAATCGCTAATGGAACCGAACGCCCTGTCAGCTCGATTTGCGTGGGCATGATTTCAGGTCTGGAAAGGCGTGGGAAGGCAAAACCCATGGTAGCTCATTAGGTGATTCTGCGGACAAAAAAAAGAAAGACCGGGTGCGAGGTTACCCGGTCTTTCCTTTGCGCGCCCGGATGAGGCACCGGGCGCATGTTCATAGGATCAAATTACGCGTCGTCGTTTGAGCCCATGTCCTTATATTTGGGCACGGACTTGCCGCTTCGTTTTGCTTTCTTTGCCGGCTTGCGGTCAGCCATGAAGCGATCGAACTCTTCCTGATCCTTGGCACGGCGCAGCTCGCGGACATATTCATCGAATTCGGCACGCATCTCATCGAGCTTGCGGCGTTCTTCATTGAGCCGTGCGAGTTCGGCCTCACGCCAATCATCAAATGCGACGTTACCGGTGCGCGGCGCTGTTCGTGGTGATCCGCCGAATGCGTTGGCGACATTATCAGCAGCTTCGTTGACGCTACGCTTTACTTCCGGAAAGCGCTCGCCAAACAGGATATAGGCCAGCATAGCCAGACCCAGTGGCCACCAGATCACGAAACCGATCACCATCAATGCGATGGTCGCGGGCGTCCAGGCAGGGCGGACAAGTGCAGTATTTGTCATACAAAGACCCCATCAATGTGCGGTCCGACTGTCGTCCCGCTCTGCTATCGACTTGGTGATTGGGACAAGACGCCGCAAGATAAGCGCAGACGTTTTTTCTCTAACCCTCTGAAATTAAACGGTTTAAATATCTAAAATTCAAACAATCAGCCTGTCCTCGCCTGGTCAACAAGCGACAAAACACTGCGCACGATCAGCGCGATATCATCATCACGCGACAGGCGATGATCCCCGTCCGGAACAAAGGTCATCGAGGCATCATC
The DNA here is from genome assembly GCA_039208465.1 of Pseudomonadota bacterium. Classification (GTDB taxonomy): domain Bacteria; phylum Pseudomonadota; class Alphaproteobacteria; order Rhizobiales; family Rhizobiaceae; genus JBCBDX01. The sequence goes on along the minus strand of JBCCRB010000087.1, from coordinate 4,220 downwards.
TTTCGACAACAACTCAAAAAGCTTCTGCGCATGCTGCCAGGGAACATCCGGATCAGCCTTTCCCTGGATGATGTGCACCGGGCAAAACGTGTCGAGCGGTCCGGTCATAACGCGGTTTTCCCGTCCGTCTTCGAAGAGCGCCCGCGTATAGCGATTTGGCTCGGGTCCGTACGGCGTCGGTTCTTCAAAATAGCCTTGTGTGGCCAGCGCGGCCTTTTGCGCTTCGGTCAGTTCCGGCTCCATCAGTTCCACGGTGAAATCCGGCGCCGGCGCCAAAAGGAGCATGGCCACGATCGGATTGTTGCCATTTGCACTGTTGAGTTCTTGTGCCATGCGCAGGGCAATCCACGCCCCCATGGATGAGCCGATCAGGATCTGCGGTCCGTTGGCCGCGGCCTTGTCGATTACCGCCAGGGCTTCAGCGAGCCAAACCGAAATCGTTCCGTCTAAGAAATCACCGCCGCTTTCCCCATGACCGGAATAATCGAACCGGGTGGACTGCAGACCATGTTCGCGGGCCGTCTGCTCCATCGCCAAGGCTTTCGTGCCCGCCATGTCGGAACGATAGCCACCAAGCCAGAACAGGCCAGGCGCCTGCCCATTGACGGTTCGCACCGCCAGATCAACGCCATTGACCTGTTGGGTTATCCGTTCTGCATCCATCACCATGCTCCTTTGTCGCCTATTGTGCGGAGATTTCACGGAAATTGATGATTTATTCAAGCGACCGTGCTATTGACACCGCGCGGGCAATCCCGACATAGCCCGCGACGAAACAATTGAGGAGATAACGACCATTCGCCGTCCATTCAGAGCACCCCCACCGCAAAAGTCCGGCCCACCTGCCAACCGCGATATCCGCGAACCGCAAGTCCAGTTGATCACAGACGAAGGCGAAAACCGGGGTGTCGTTGATACCAGAGATGCCCTTCGCATGGCGGAGGACGCCAGTCTCGATCTCGTTCTCATTTCACCCAATGCCAAACCGCCGGTCGCGAAAATTCTCGACCTTGGCAAGCTGAAATATGAGCAGCAGAAAAAGCAGGCCGCCGCGCGCAAAAAGCAAAAGACTGTCGAGGTCAAAGAAGTGAAAATGCGGCCCAATATCGACACGCATGATTATGATGTGAAGATGAAAGCCGTTCACCGTTTCTTTGAGGCGGGTGACAAGGTGAAGGTGACGCTGCGTTTCCGTGGCCGCGAAATGGCACACCAGCAATTGGGCATGGAATTGCTCAAGCGGGTGAAGGAAGATGTGCAGGACATTTCAAAGGTCGAAGCCGAGCCTAAACTCGAAGGCCGCCAGATGATGATGGTTCTGGCACCGAAATAGGGCAATGCATCAACGAAGAGATCGAAAGCGGGTCACATGGCCCGCTTTTTTTGTGCCGTTGACGGCGGATCAGTAATTCGACTTCGCAGCCTTGGCATCAAAGACAGCGCGTGATTTTGCGATGTCACCGCGCTGCTTGAGCGCCCATGAGGCAACCGGCTCTAGTACTTTGACCAAGGACCGCCCGCGATCGGTGAGCGCATAGTCGACACGCGGTGGCGTTGACGGCGTGACCATTCGGTCCACCAAACCGTCGCGTTCCAAACTGCGCAGGGTTTTGGTCAACATGCGCTGCGAGACATCGGGGATGGCGCGCTTCAACTGCGAAAACCGCATGCTTTCGATCTTCAACCCCGTAAGGACAAGGATCGACCATTTGTCACCAATCTGATCCATCACATGACGGACCGGGCAGATGTCGGGGTCGTAGAAAAGGCTGTCTTCGTCAATGGTAACAGGCATGTGATCGGCCTTTGTGATGGTTACAAAAAAGTGCCTCCTTCCCATGCGGAGGAAGTTACTATTAATAACCAGGTGCTTCTTGAAAACCAAGCCTTCGTTTACACGAACCCGGAGAGCACCTGATGTATATTCTCAACAGACGTAACTTTCTTCAATTAACTGCTGGCGCCGCCGTCGGCACAGCCCTTTCGACTTACACCGGCCCTGTTTCGGCTGCGGGCCTTGGGGCGAGCGCGGACGTCTTCACGGCTGATCCGCTGGGTGGCCTTGTCGACTCGGTCCTTGTCGTTGGCGAGGAAAAGCTGCTTTTGATCGATGCCCAGTTTACCGTGCCGAATGCGACACGGCTTGCCGATATCATCGACGCGACTGGCAAAGACCTCGAGACGATCTTTGTCACGCACTATCATCCCGATCACCATCTGGGTCTTGCTGTGTTGATGGCGCGGTTCCCGAATGCCAAGCCTGTCGCCCACAGTTCGGTGCAGCCGGCCATTGCCAATGCCGCTGAAGCGATGCGCGCCGGATCAGCACAGAATTATCCCGAGGGGATGATTGCTGACAGCGCATTTATTCCAGATGCTTTGGCCGGCGACATGCTGATGCTGGAAGGCGAGCGGTTTGATGTGCTCGGGCCGATGCATGGCGACACGGACATCATAACGCCTGTGCATATGCCGCAACTGGATACACTCGTGGCTGCCGACATGATTTACAACGACACCCACCTTTGGACCGCGGAGAACACGACCGCGGAACGCATCGCGCTTTGGCGAGACAATCTGACGGAGCTGGAGGGCCTTGGCGCTACGACAATTATCCCAGGCCACCGGACCGAAACGACAGCGAATGATGCGTCCGGCTTTGCGCATATGCGTACCTATCTGGATGCATGGGAGGTAGCGCTGGCCGACACCCAAAACGCTGCTGATCTGAAAGCTGCGATGATTGAGAAGGTCGGCGCGTTGCCTGGAGAATTCTTCCTGGACCGCGGTGTTGCGGCAGCCAAATCATAAGCATGCAAGGTGACCATCGCCGCTTCAAACGGCGATGGTCTTTCCGGTCAAGGCTGATCTCTACCCGAACACCAGCCCGCCATCGACAATGAGGTTTTGACCCGTGACCGCGCGGGACCACGGGCTTGCGAAAAACAGCACAGCATCGGCAGCTTCTTGCGGCGTTGTCACCGACCGAAGCGGTGTGTTTGCCGCGATGAGGTCAAAGACCGCCTCTGGCGTCGCAGCACTAGCATCCGTTGTGCGCAAAAGGCCGCCTGACAACATGTTGACGGTGATGCCCTTAGGTCCCAGCTCCGCTGCGGCCGTGCGCGTCAGCGCCATCAAGGCTGCCTTGGCCGACGTATAGTCATGGTAAGGGACGACGGGGTTTTGTACCAAATTGGACCCTACGGTGATGATGCGCCCGAAGCCTGCAGCTTCCATCGATGGTGACGCGGCCTGAATGAGATTAAGTGCCCCGACCACCGCGGTTTCGTGTTGAGCTAAGACGGCCTTTGCCGAAAGGGACATAAGCGTGTCGCGGGCGTCGCCGTTGAAGCTGTAATCGGCCAGCGCATTATGCACGATGGTGGTTGGCGCGCCGAAGGCTGCTTCAACCTTGTCGATCAGGGCTTTGACGCTTTGAGCATTGCTCACATCGGCCTGCACCGCGATCGCCCGCTCGCCTAACTCATTCGCCAGCGCTTCGGCGACCTCCTTACTCTTGAAGTAGTTGATGACGACACGGGCACCCTCGCGGGCAAAAGCACGCACGATGGCCGCGCCGAGACCGCGACCTCCGCCGCTGACGAGAACGATTTGGTCACTGAGAGAGAGGCTCATGCTATTGGCTCCACAGGTTAGCAAAATGGTGGGTGGGGCCATGTCCATGGCCAACGGAAAGTTGATCGGCGTCGGCGATTGCCGCCGTGACATAGGCTTTGGCGGCGCGGGCTGCCTGTTGGATGGTTTTGCCGTGCGCCAAATGCGCAGCGAGCGCCGCAGACAGCGTGCATCCGGTCCCGTGCGTATTGGCCGTCGAGGTGCGTGTGCCTTCGAACCAAATCAGCTCTGACGCGGTGGCAAGCACATCAGGGCTCTCGTCACCCGTTAGATGCCCACCTTTCAACAGAACAGCCTGCGCACCCAGATTAACGAGGGCCCGGGCATGCTCTCCCATCTGCGCGCGCGTTTGAGCAGTAGGTACGCCCAATAGATCGGCGGCCTCGGGGAGGTTCGGCGTCAACAGCGTCGCCAGCGGCAATAATCGCGTTCGCAAGGCGGACACGGCGTCCTCGTTGAGCAGGCGGGCGCCACCTTTGGCCACCATGACGGGGTCGAGCACGCAGGGCGTTTTGACCCGGTCTTGCAAAGCATCTGCGACCGCGTGCGCAATCTGCGCCGTTGCGATCATGCCGATCTTCACC
>JBCCRB010000086.1:0-8872 GCA_039208465.1 Pseudomonadota bacterium | reverse complement strand
CGTCGCACACCTATGATCAAGGAGACTGTCAAAGAGCCATGGCCGAAGACATTATTCGATATGACATTCTGGTGCAGAACGCGTTGCGTGGCGTGATCCGCAAAGTGCTTTCAGAAGTGGAAAAAACCGGCCTGCCCGGGAACCATCATTTTTTCATCACCTTTGGCACGGGCCTGCCCGGCGTCAAAGTATCCAACAGGGTGCGCGAACAATATCCGGACCAGATGACAATCGTGCTCCAGCATCAATTCTGGGACCTGGAGGTTGGTGAAACAGGTTTTGGTATCGGGCTTTCCTTCTCCGACGTGCCAGAAAAACTTTACGTGCCATACTCGGCCGTTCGCGGCTTTTATGACCCCTCGGTGAATTTCGAGTTGGAATTTGATCCGGAAGAAATGGATCAGGACACGCAGCTCGATGCCTTGCCGGCACCTGCGCCGGTCCAGGCGCTGTCATCAGCCAACACATCGCAGGACAATGAACAAACCGACGATGGCGAAAGCAAGGATGGCGAAGACAAGGAAACCGTTTCTGCCGACGCTGAAAAGGGCGAGACCGCCGAAGTTGTCTCCCTCGACGCATTTCGCAACAAAAAGTAAGCGCGCCAGCTGATGGCGGTGCGCAAGCGGTCAGTCGTTATCCACGGCCACGCGACAAGCTTTTCTGTCGAAGACCCATTCTTTGAAGCCCTGCACCAACTGGCAAAAAACGAACGCTGTTCCCTGGCTGCATTGATTGCCCGCATCGATGCGACGCGGCCACGAGATGCCAATTTGTCATCGGCCATTCGCTTGCATGTATTGGAGGCGGCGCGGGCAGGACTTCTCGGCCAGCCTAACGATCCAAAGGCACAAAAATCGACTCCGGATTGAACAATTCAAGGTTCAACGCCGGCACCTCCACGCCCGGTGCCTCAGGGGGATTAATCGGCGCCTGATCGCTGTCAAAGGTCAACACACTCGTATCAAGACCAGTACCCTGATTGACTTCAGCCTCTTGAAGCGCCTGTTCTTCGGCGGCGCGTGCTTCTTGTTCCACGCGTAAACGCTCTTCTTCTGCGGCCTGCGCTTCGGCCTCCTGGCGTGCACGTTCTTCTTCGGCCCGCCGAGCTTCCTCTTCAGCCTCCCGCCGTGCGCGTTCTTCAGCGGCGCGTGCCTCTTCTTCCGCACGTAACCGCTCTTCTTCCGCTGCCCGCGCTTCGGCCTGATGGCGTGCCCGTTCTTCTTCGGCCCGCCGCGCTTCCTCTTCAGCCTCTTGCCGTGCCCGTTCTTCGGCAGCGCGTGCCTCTTCTTCCGCACGTAACCGCTCTTCTTCCGCTGCCCGCGCTTCGGCCTCCTGGCGTGCACGTTCTTCTTCTGCAGCCCGCGCTTCTGCTTCCGCCGCTTCACGGGCCTGCTGCAAAGCCGCCTCCTCTTCGGCTTGACGAAGGGCCGCTAAGCGCGCCTGCTCAAGCCGCAATAATCGGCGCAGCCTTTGTCGATCGAGCAACCGGGCTTGCAACGCTTCAATGCGCCTTTGCTCGGTTTCGATCGCCCGTTGGCGCACATTTGTCACCAGCACGGAGTGATCGGTAATGGCCCAAATCGGCGTGCGGCCGACGCCGAGTGTGCCGACAATTTCAACGACCGGCGGCAAAAGACCCTCAATGCTATCGGGCACAATGAAGTTGATAGCGCCATTGGCCCCAAGCGTTCGGCTCAGCGGGTCCACCGCCCCGCTAAGCGTCAAAAGCGCGCTCGGCCAAGCGATCCGCATGTTGGAAAACCGCAGCAGGCCATCATCGATCAGGAACGGCGTTTCAGCCAGCGGCACAATGTTGCGCGCCTCATCTTGGATCAAGTTGGCGTCAGCAAGGTCACGTATCTGCTGTTCTTCGATCTCAAAGCCGATGGCATCGGCTGCTTCCATGATCGGACCAAGCGCCTCGATATCGATCCCGGACACCGGCATTTGCTGCAGCAGTGCCGAACCGGTTCCCGTGGCCGTTTCCAGGGCAGCGCGCCAATTGTCACCCGAGGCCGACGCCGTCAAAGAGATGTCGGCCCGCGTTTCCGGCACAAAAGCACCAAACAGGGCATGAGGCACCAGGCTCAAACCCTGCCCGCTGACCGAGGCCTGAACACCGTCGTCGGAAAACTGGGTCTGCAAGCGCAAACGCGCTTCGCCGCCAGCAGCCACCTCGGATTGATCGATTTGCACATTGGCAAATACCCGCCCGTCACCAACGGAGGCATCAAAATCGCCCTGCGCATTGGCCAAGACCGCACGATCATCGATTGAAATCAGGTCAGCGGAAAACTGCACATCGGCATTGCCGACACGCCAGCCGGAAAGCGCGGCCTGCAGCGCATCATTGTTGAGTAAATCGCTATTGAGGCGCAGATGATCGATCGAGACATCCGCGCGAACACCGTCCGCTGCCTCGTTGGTAAATGCGCGTAATCGGATTTCAGCCCCACCGAAGGTTCCGGCCACATCGGAAAGCGACATGGCGTCATCCGTCGCCTCAAATCCGCCGGATGCACTAAGCGGCGCCCCGCCAAACAAACCAAGGGGCATCGCGGGCAGCGCCGCATCATAAGCGGACGGGTCACCGACATTGACCGTAAAGGAACCTGAAAGAACCGACTGGAACCCTTCAACCGTCGGCATCTGCCTTGTGACCGTATCAAAAGCCAGCGTGTCGGCACCCAGATTGATGCCCAGATCGACATTGAGCGTATCATCCGGCCGTCCGTTCGCCGTGATTTGCGCTGATCCAGCCGCAGCGCTGTCAAAACTGGCAAAGGGCGAGCCCGTCATCCACGCCAAAATCGTATCGGCACCCGAAGCGCTTTCCATGCCAAGGCTACCATCAATGCGGGCGGCATCACCCGCGCTTCCGATGCGAACATCACCGGATAGCTGCATCTGCGCTAACGACCCACCGATGCCGAGCGTCAATTCATCCAGCCGGTCATCGGCAAGGCCGAGCTCCCCGACAACATTAATCGCCATATCGTCGAACAGGTCGGGCAGAAGGGCAGCCCGATCCGCCAGGAAGCCAAAAGCTTCAATGCCCGGAAAGAGCGATGGCAAATAACCCGCAGCCTTTGCCCCATTGGCACTGGAGATATCCATGTCGAAGGCAAGGGACCGTGCAGCATCGCCTGAATTGTTCAGCGAACCGGTAGCGGCCATCGATACGCCATCCAGATCGGTCACCAGCAATTTGTCAAATTCGATGCCATTGATCTGCGGCCGCATAGACAATTCGAGCGAAGCCGGGTTCAGCCCCCAAAGCTCCGGCTCGTTGAGCAGTAAATCCGCTTCGATCTGGTGCGAGGTGAGCCAACTGCCCTGCGCATCGAAACCGAACAATTCGCCAAGCGCCGCCAGATTCTCCAGCGCCACCCCGTCGCCGGAAAGATCGCCCAGCAAGACTGGGGTCCCGATCGACGGTGAACGCCGTTCGACCGTACCGGCAAGCGTCGATGTCCCGATCCGCAATTCAGTGATGTCGAAACGCTGTTGGTCAATGCTGGCGTCGACCCGCGCATCGATCCCAATTTGCGGCAACGCGCGCACGCGTTCGCCGGCATCTCCGGCGATCCAGCGTGCCAGGCCCGACGGCTGACGCGAGGCCAGCAAAAGCGATCCGCGAAATGCACCGGAAGCCAATGGCTCACCGCGCGCCGGCAATCGCAAACTGCCAATCATCACCATGGCCGTGCGACCAGGCAACTCGGCCGTAAACCGGCGGATCGACCAATTGTTCGGCGCGCTGCCCGGACGCGCATCGACCACGAGGTCACGGATGATCGTATCGCCAAACACCAGAGCCGGCAGGTCCAATTGGATATTACCCGGCACACCGGCCGGCAGCGGCAAGTTCAGGATCGTATCGGTGATCTGGGCCAGGCGCGCATTCGGCCGAGGCTCCTCGCCACCAGACGCTTCGCCTTGCGTTGCCGCAAGGCCGCCGAACTGGTTGCCGGTCACCCGGATCATGTAGGAGGGATCTTCCCCGCCAAACAGTGCCGCTTCCCCGCGCACCACATAGGGGTTTTGCTGGTCGCCAAAATTCCCGGCAAGGGATTCCACCACGATCCGGTCCGCAAAAACATCAAGATCACCATCGATGCGATACGGCACGACAAGCTCATCGGTCGGCATGACCGTGAAGGTTCCATCATATAGCTGTGCGGCGCCCGTCAGATCGATCGCGCCTTCAAGCCGCGTCCTGATTTGCTCGTCGGCAAAAGACATCTCGCCATTGAGCGACACCGCCGTGCTGTCAGGATCAACCCGCCCGAGTGTAAAGCGCAAATCCATTTGTCGCGCTTGCGCAAATGTTTGCGCTTCCATCCGCCAGGGGCCGGCAAGTGAGTTCGCCGCAAGCGTTGCCTCTGTCACCTCTATTTGCCAGGTGCGTGCGTTCAGTTCGTCCTCAATGGCGATCAGGCCGTTGGAAATCCGGGCATTCTCAAAACCCACTTCCACGCCCGCCGGCAGGCCCGGCAATTGCATTGTGCCGGTCGGTGACCAGCCCTCCTCCAGGGTCAGCCGCACAACCGGATCATTGAGCTGCGCATCGAAAATCCTGATCTCACCGGAAAGGAACGGCGCAAGTTCGGCATAAAGCGACAGGCTTGACGCCAGCATGAGCGGATCATCTTCCGCGCCGACGCGCAATTCGTTCAACGTGATGGAGGGAAACGGGATCAGTGACGCCGAAATGCGCCCATCGACGGTAACCGGCTGGCCCAGGATACGACTGGCCTCGGCCTCAAACTGTGTGCGGTAATCATCGAAATTAACGAACAGCGGTGCCCCCAAGGCGGCAACCAGCACCAGCACCAACAGCCCACCGATGATCGCGAACCAACGCAACTTATCTCAGCTCCACCCCCAGGCAATCACATCCGAACGACCTTGCCGGGGTTCATGATATTGTCAGGATCCAGTGCCGTCTTGATGGAACGCATGACATCAACAGCACCGCCCAATTCCAATTCCAAAAACGCCATTTTGCCCTGACCGATACCATGTTCGCCGGTGCATGTCCCGCCCATCGCCAAGGCGCGCGCATTTAGCCGTTCAACAAAGTTTTCAGCCGCTTCAATCTCCGTGCTGTTTTCATCATCGATCAGCAACAACGTGTGAAAATTCCCGTCGCCCGCGTGACCGACAATCGGCGCGATTAATCCATGCGCATCAATGTCACGCTCGGTCTCGGCAATGCAGGCCGCAAGGCTGGAAATCGGCACACACACATCGGTTGAAATACCCTTGGCGCCAGGGCGCAGCCGCAACGCTGCCCAATAGGCATCATGGCGCGCCTTCCAGAGCCGGCTGCGCTCTTCCTGTTGCGCCGACCACAGAAACGGCCCGCCGCCAAGATCGCGCGCGATCTCGTCAAACACGCCTGCCTGTTCGGCCACACCGGCATCCGTGCCATGAAACTCAAGGAACAGGCATGGCCCTTCGGGATAGGACAGGTTTGAATAGGCATTCATCGCCCGCATCTGCAACCCGTTCACGAGTTCGATGCGCGCCACGGGCAGACCCATCTGGATGGTCAGGATAACCGCATGGACCGCCTGATCCAGCGACGGAAACGGACAAACGCCCGCCGTGATTGCTTGCGGCGTGCCCTGGAGGCGCAGCGTCAGTTCAGTGATGATGCCCAGCGTGCCCTCCGACCCCACTATCAACCGTGTCAGATCATAGCCGGCCGACGATTTGCGCGCCCGTTGTGCCGTGGTGATCTTGCGGCCACTGGCTAAAACGACTTGGAGCGCCAACACATTGTCGCGCATGGTGCCATAGCGGACCGCATTGGTCCCTGACGCACGCGTTGCCGCCATCCCGCCCAAGGAGGCGTTGGCGCCGGGATCAATCGGAAAGAACAGGCCTGTATCACGCAGATGTGTGTTGAGCGCTTCGCGCGTCACACCCGGCTGCACCACACAATCCAAATCCTCCGCGTTGACCGCAATGATGCGGTCCATCTGGCTGACATCAATGGAGATACCGCCGCCAGGCGCATTGACGCCGCCTTCAAGCGAGGTGCCCGTTCCAAAGGGAATGATTGGCACATGGTGCGCCGCGCACACCTCAACGGCCGCCTGCACATCATCGGCCGAACGGGCAAACACAACCGCATCGGGCAATTGCGATGGAATATAGGTCGTCGTATGCGCGTGCTGCTCGCGCAATGCCTGACTGTCGGCAAACTGTTCACCGAACAATTGCTTCAAGACGCCCAAAACAACATTGATGGCGTCGTCGTCGCGCCGGACAGTCATGATGTCGTTTAAGGCCATTGGTCGGTTAACTCCCTGACTCTAATTATCAACTCAGTCCTATTTGGCCACTTGCCGTATGACAATCGAGTCGTAATGTGTGATGAGCAGCTCGACAACAAGGCTTCAATAAAAACAATGCCAAGCCGCCAGGCGCCATTTGTCGCAAACGATCTCGTGGTCAAACCAGAGTGGATTGACTTCAACGGCCACCTGAATATGGCGTTCTACATGGTGCTGTTCGACGAAGCATCAGACGCTGCCTTTTCCTCGATGGGCATGCCACCAACCTACAAGAGTAAGCGGTCAATGACCCTTTATACGGCCGAGGCGCATATCCGCTATGTCCGTGAGGTGCATCTGACCGATCCACTTACCTGTACGTTGCAGTTGATCGCTCATGATGCAAAACGGCTGCACACCTGGCAGGAATTGCGCCACGCCGTCGATGGCTGGCTGGCCGCCACCTGCGAGATGATGACCTTACATGTCGATGCAACCGGCCCCCGCGTCGCCCCGATGCCTGAAGACGTCGCCGTCCAAGTCCGTGAAATGCAAGACGCCCATGACAGCCTGCCAGTTCCCGACAAGCTGAACGGGTCAATCAGAATTCCCGGGGCCAAAATCCCATGTTGAACGCACCACCGGCAAAATCATGGTTTGCCATTTTGCGGAAGTGGATCCGCCCGAATTGGCGCAACTTCATGGAGTCCGGAGCGCTCAAGATCTGGATCCTGTCACTCATTATTGGCGCTGTTGTCGGCATCGCCGCCATCATCTTCCGTGAGGCTATCGGCCTGGTGCAATATTGGTGGCTGCGAAACACCACCGAAAATACGCTGACAGCCGCGCAAAATATCGCCTGGTACTGGATCCTGGCAGCACCGATCGTCGGCGGCGTTATTGTTGGCCAATTGCTCTACCGGCTTTCATCAAGGCGTGTTGGCAATGTGGCCGACGTCATCGAGGCACGCGCCCTGACCGGCAGGCCGCTCGATCTCAAAGATGGCATCTGGTCGGCCATTATTACCGTCATCTCTCTTGGCAGCGGCGCAAGCGCAGGCCGCGAAGGTCCTGTCGTCCATTTGGGCGCCACATTGGCCTCCGTCTTTGCCCACCGGCGTAAGCTGCCAGAATGGTGTGCGCGTACCTTGCTAGCCGCCGGTGTTGCGGCTGCCATTTCAGCATCGTTTAACGCGCCCATTGCCGGCGTGCTGTTTGCCCATGAAGTGATCCTGCAGCACTATGCCATGCGATCCTTCGTGCCCATCGTCATCGCCTCGACCATCGGCACCGTGCTGTCGCGGCTTTGGTTCGACGAAGCGACCGCCTTCATCATCCCGGCCTATCAGATCACTTCGTATTGGGAATTCCCTGCCTTTGCCCTGCTCGGGGTTGTGGCAGCGCTTGTGGCCATCATGTTCCAGTTCGCCCTGTTCAGCGCCGATTATCTGTCGCGCGGCATCACCATGCCGCTATGGGCACGACCTATCGCCGGCGGCGTGATCATCGGCATCATGGGCGTGTTCTTCCCGCACATTCTTGGCGTTGGCTATGAAGTGACCGACAAGGTCTTGTGGAACCAATTGCCGCTGACCCTCCTATTGACCCTGATCGTCATGAAAACCATCGCCACCGCCATCACCTTGGCGTCGCGGTTCGGCGGCGGCATCTTTTCGCCCGCGCTTTATCTTGGTGCGCTCACCGGCGGCGCGTTTGGCCTGATCGCTGCATCCGTGTTTCCCGACCTCGCCTCATCGCAGGGCCTGTATGCTATTCTCGGCATGGGCGCGGTGGCCGGCGCTGTGCTTGGCGCGCCCATCTCGACAACCGTGATCGTTTTCGAGCTGACCGGCGGCTATTCCTTGTCAATTGCCCTGCTTTTGGCTGTTGCCATTGCCCACGGCGTCAACCAGGCCGTGCATGGACACTCCTATTTCCACTGGCAATTGGAGATGCGCGGCCTGTTTGACCACCAAGGGCCGCACCGTCAATTGATGCGCACGAAAAAGGTGATGGATTTCATGGAACTGCCGGAAGCCGGCAAGGAAGGCGAACGCATCGACGAGGAGAAAAACACGCCGATCCTCAAACCCAATGATTCATTGGAACTGGCGTTGCGCCTGTTTGATTCAGGCGGCCACCAACGCCTGCCTGTGGTCGATCCACGTGACGAAACACGGATCATCGCATGGGCAACACAAATGCGCGCCCTTCAATATTTCAATAAGGCTTTGATTGCTGCGAGCGTCGAAGAACACCGCTGATGCAGCGCATTAATCGTCGAAGGTGATACCGACCTTGTTGGCCTGACACTCGGCGTCGCATTGCTCAAAGTTCAATGGTGCCGGGGTTTCGGGCGCGCTTAGGCCGGTTGATCCCGTGACAATTGGGTCCAATTCGGGCACAATCGTCCCGCTTGCAACCTTTGCCTCGAAGGGGGGCACAAAGGCAGTTTTCTGCGCCAGCGCACTACCGGCGGAAAGGCCCAGAAGAACCAGCATATGAACAAAAAACTTTGCCATTGCGCTATTTTGCATTGGCCCAGTGTATAGTTCGTTAAGCCATTGCTCGCTTCACGGCGT
>JBCCRB010000085.1:0-8924 GCA_039208465.1 Pseudomonadota bacterium | reverse complement strand
GCCGATAGGCGTCGCCAATTGCGTCATCACGGCCGGCCCTGCGATCAACGAGAACGGAATGAGGATGCGTTTAAATGTTTGCAGATCAGGCAGCGCCACAAGCCCGTGTACGACGGCGGCGCCATAAAGCCCGACCGCCCCGATCACGCAGCGCGAAATAACGGTTGAGATCGCAGCACCCGTAACACCCAGATCAAACCCGAAGATTAAGATGGGATCGAGCACTGCCGACGCCGCGCCGCCGATCAAAGTGACATACATGGCCCTTTTCGCATCGCCGACGCCGCGCAAAATACCTGAAGCGCCCATACCAATCGCCATGATGGTGGTCGATGGCAGCACGATCGTCAGAAAATGCACCGCAATATCCAAGGTATCACCCTGTGCGCCGAGCAGCGCCAAGAGCGGTCTGACATTGAGCCAGACAAGCGCGACCAGCGCGGAAATCACGATCGCGATCAGCAAGAGCGCCGTGCCGCCATCGCGTGCGGCCTCCTCGCGGTCGCCTGCGCCAAGGTTCTTGGCAACCAGCGCACCTGCGCCAATTGTCATGCCGATGGCGGTTGAAATCAGGAAGAACTGCAACGTTCCGGCATAACCGATGGCCGCCGCCAGTTCTTTCTCACCCAACAGCGAAATGTAGAATAGGTTCAGCGCGTCGACCATGAAGATGGCGACGAGACCAACCGAAGCGGTCATCGTCATCACAATGACGTGGCGCATCGTCGAGCCGGTGGTGAATTTTGCCCGCTCGCCGTCCGCGCTCATGAGGCAAATACCGCGCCCATATCGGCAAAACCTTTGAACTCAAGCGCATTGCCGGAAGGATCGCGGATAAAGAGCGTCGCCTGTTCCCCGGGCTCACCGACAAATCGTTTTGTCGGACGGATGATCCAGTCAACCGCGCCGGCGGCCTCTAACCTTTGCGCTAATAGCTCCCAGTCAGCCATGGATAGGACGACGCCAAAATGCGGTATCGGTACCGCAGTGCCATCAACCGTGCCGGTTGCGGCACCACGGCCGCCGGTGCCCAAATGAGCTGACATCTGGTGGCCGAAAAGTGAAAAATCTGTCCAGGTTTCCGATGAACGGCCCTGTTGGCAGCCCATGACGCCAACGTAGAAAGCGCGGGTCTGATCGAGATCATTGACCGGAAAAGCCAGGTGAAAGGGAGTAATCTGTCCGGTCAATTCTGTTTCACCTGCTTGTCGAGTTCGGCCACTGCTTCATCACTGGCCGGATTGAGGATCTCTGACTCATGCTCCGGCTCCATCAGCGGTTCCGGTGATACGGGCTTGCTCAACAGCATGTCATTGCCCGCGAAGATGCCGTCCACCGCCTGCTTGTCAAGCCGCAACGTATCGCGCTTGCGCACATCACCGCGGATGACCTTGGCCAAATTCTCGCTCGCACCAAGTTCCTCCAGCGTGCGCTGCCCAAATGCCAGGCCGCTTTCAAAGGTCTCTCGGATTTCATAACTCACCCCCTTGGCGCGTAACTCCAGCGTGTGCGCGCGGTCATAGGCGCGCACGAACAATTTGCTGTCTGGAAATTCACGTTGGATCAGATCGACGACGTGCGTGGTGATATCGCGGCGATGGGTAACGACCGCAACAACCTTCGCATTGCGAATGCCCGCTGCCTCTAGCACCTCCTTTCGCGTTCCGTCGCCAAAATAGATTTTAAAGCCAAACTTTTGCGCCGACCGCACGCGCTCAGCATTGTTATCGATAACGGTCACGGAATTGCCGCCTGCCAGCAGCATTTGCGAAGCAATTTGTCCGAACCGGGAAAAGCCGATCATCAGCACGTCGGCGCCTTCATCAGCGCCTTTGAAATCCTCGTCCAATTCCTCCGGTTTTTCCTCACCGATGATGATCTTGCAAAGCGCAACGGTAAATGGCGTCAACGCCATCGACACCGTGACAATCGCCACCAGAAGCGAGGTGGTCGCAGCACTGAAGATGGCCAGGGAGGCGGCGGCAGAGAACATGACAAAGCCGAATTCGCCCGCTTGAGGCAGGAAGAGCGCTGTGCGCACGCTCACTTCATGGGCAACCCCGAAGCTGCGGCACAGGCCGTAAATCAGCGCTGCCTTGATGGCCATCAGCACCGGCGCCACGGCAATCACCACCAGCCAGTTATCCATCAGCACTGACAAATCGAGGCTGAGGCCGATCGCCATGAAGAATAGGCCGAGCAGGAGGCCGCGAAACGGCTCGATATTGACTTCCAACTCATGGCGGAATGAGCTTTCAGCCAGCATCACGCCGGCGATGAATGCGCCCAACGCCATCGAGACGCCGACCAATTGCATCAGCACGGCCGAGCCCATGACGACGAGCAGAACCGTTGCGATCATCGCTTCCTTGGCACCTGTATTGCCGATGGTACGGAACAGCGGATTAAGACCGAAGCGACCGGCCACGATCAAGACGCCGATCGCGCCGAGCGCGATCGCAAAATCCATCCAACTGCCACCCAACTCGCTTTGTGCCCCCGTTGCCAGCAGCGGTATCAAGGCCAAAAGGGGCACGATGGCGATGTCCTGAAATAAAAGGATCGCAAAGGATTTCTGACCGTGCGGGCGCCCACGCTCCCCCCGTTCATCAAGGATCTGCAGCGCAAAAGCGGTCGATGATAGCGCCAGGCCGAAACCGATCACGGCACTTGCCGCCGGGCTGAACCCGACAAAAAAGATGGTCGCCGCGGTGAGCACCAGCCCGGTCAGAACCACTTGTGACAGGCCGAGGCCAAAAATATCACGCCTGAGCGCCCAAAGACGTTTGGGATTAAGCTCTAGCCCGATCACAAAAAGCAGAAAGACGACACCCAATTCCGAGACCTGCAGGATTTCTTCAGCCCCGGTAATCAGGCCGAGCACCGGACCGATGATCACACCGGCGCTCAGATAGCCCAGAACCGTGCCCAAGCCGATCCGCTTGAAAAGGGGCGCAGCAACAACCGCTCCCGCAAGCAGGACCACGGCTTCGTTGAAAAGTCCGGTAGCTTCCGAACCGGCCATTTTTAAACCACTCCGCGTCAGTTCACCCGGGCAGGCTTGATGGTTACCCCTTGCAGGCATAAATCATGTTCACGCGGCGTGCAAAGACGTGCTTTATCGTTACCATCAAGCTGGAAGAATTTATGACAAGTCAAAACCAAGTTCTCTTGGATCGCGCCTCGGCGTTGGTCGAGGCTGCCAAACAGGCCGGAGCTGACGCATCTGATGCGGTCAGCATGCTTTCAAGATCCCGAAGCGTCAGCGTCAGGAACGGCGTCGTGGAAAACACCAACGCTTCCGAGGGTGACAGCCTGTCTCTGCGGGTTTTCGTCGACGGGCGCGTTGCTTCGGTCTCCGCCGATGCATCGACGCCGGTCGACATGTTGGCCGAACGGGCGGTGGCAATGGCACGAGTATCGCCACGCGATGAGTACAATGTCTTGCCCGACGCTTCTCTGCTCGCCACACAATTTGCCGATCTGGACAAATATGATGCCACCGAATTGGCGACCGCTGAGCTTGTTGAAAACGCGTTGGCTGTCGAAGGTGCGGCGCTTGCCGTGCAAGGCGTCTCCCAGTCAATGGGTGGCAGCGCATCGGCCGGTGGCAGCGGCATGGTGCTTGCCGCATCCAATGGTTTCAGTGGCGTCTATGAGGGCACCGGATTTGGTGTGTCGGTCTCCGTCATCGCCGGTCAGGGCACCAAGATGGAGCGGGACTATGACTTCTCCGCCGCCTCCCATTATGGCGATCTGGAATCCCCGGAGGATGTCGGTCGCCGCGCGGGCGAGCGCACCGTCAAGCGGCTTAACCCGCGCAAACCCGACACGCAAAGCATCAGTGCCATTTATGATCCCCGGGTCGCGCGCGGCATGCTCGGCCACTTGACCGGCGCCATCAACGGCGCTGCGGTTGCCCGAAAGAGCACCTTCCTGCGTGACCAGATGGGTCAGCAGATCGCCAACCGCGCCATCACCATCGTTGATGACCCGTTCATCAAACGCAACAGCGGATCGCGCCCATTCGACGGGGAGGGGATCGCCGGTGAGAAAATGACCATGGTTGATGCCGGCGTCTTGAAGCACTGGTACCTGTCCACACCGATCGCCAATGAGTTAGGCCTGACCACCAACGGCCGGGGCCGCCGGTCAGGCACCCAAGTCGGCGCCGGACCGACGAATGTGTTCATCGAGCCGGGCGAAGAATCCCCTGAAGCACTGATCAAGGAACTGGGTACCGGCATCTATGTCACAGACATGATCGGATCAGGTGTGAACATGGTCACCGGCGAATATAGCCGCGGCGTATCCGGCTTCTGGATCGAAAATGGCGAGCTGACCTATCCGGTCTCGGAAATAACGTTGGCTTCCAATTTGAAAGACATGTTTTTGCGCATGATCCCGGCCAATGATCTGGATCGCAAATATGCGACGGCCGCGCCGACCCTGTTGATCGAGAACATGATGCTCGCCGGCGCTTGAGCCATGCCTTTAGTGCCGCCAAGCGATGACCTTGATCTGATAGTCGATGTGGCTGAAAGCGCATCGGCCATCGCTATGCGCTATTTCCGCAACGAATCCCTGGTCGTCAATTACAAGGACAATAGCTCGCCCGTCAGCGAAGGCGATCTCGCCGTCGATACATTTCTGCGCGAAACGTTGACCAAGGCACGCCCCACCTATGGATGGCTGTCTGAAGAAACGGCAGACGTTTCACCCGCGGCACGCATCGCGGCACCGCGCACCTTCATCGTCGACCCGATCGATGGCACCCGCGCTTATATTGGCGGGCTGGACACATGGTGCATCAGCATTGCGGTGGTTGAAGATGGACGGCCCATTGCCGGCGTCCTTCATTGCCCGGCGCTCAATGAAGTGCATAGCGCTTTTTTGGGCGATAATCAGCAAGATCCGGCCATCGATGAAAAAACGCATAAGCTGATGATCGGCGGCAGCGGCGCCCTTATCAACAAGCTGACACACTTGCTGCCAGATCACACTTTGATGGAATCACACTATGTGCCGTCACTGGCCTATCGGATTGCTATGGTGGCTGACGGTCGGTTGGCCGGCACGTTCATCCGCCAAAATGCGCATGAGTGGGATCTTGCCGCCGCCGACCTAATCGCAAGCAATAAGGGCGCGCGTCTCGTCGATCGGTCCGGACAGCCAATCGCCTATAATTCAGTAAATCCGAAACAGGGTCCGCTTGTTTGTGCAGCCCCCGCCCTTATTGGGCCAATGTTGGATGTTGTTACTGGGCAAACCTTCCGCTAAGGGGCTAAGGAAATTTTCCCGGGAGATTGAAATGTCTGATGCTACCGAAGGGCGGCAATTGCTTCACCTCGTTTTTGGCGGTGAATTGAAAACGCCCCAGGACATGGTGTTCCGCGACCTTGACGAGTTGGATATCGTCGGCATTTTCCCGGACTATGCAAGCGCAGCCGCAGCCTGGAAATCAAAAGCCCAACAAACGGTCGACAATGCGCACATGCGCTATTTTGTTGTCCACCTGCACCGGCTCCTGGAGCCGGATCAAGAATAAGACTATGGCGCCACGCCGATTGAGCAGCGAGCGGATCGCTGCGCGGCGCGGCAGACGGGAATGATGTCGCGATGAGTGAACGTTGGGCACGCGCTGCAATGCAGGCTTACCGCTGGGCGGGCGTGGCCGCTTATCCGCTGGTGGGCACTTACATTCGCGTCCGAGCTTCCCAGGGCAAGGAGCAAGCATCACGGCGCGGCGAGCGCTATGGTAAGCCATCGGTTGAACGTCCCGCGGGCCCTGTGGTTTGGGTCCACGCAGCGAGCCTTGGAGAAACCAGCGCCGTCATCGCCCTGATCCGCCGATTGAAGGCGGCCAACGTCAACGTCATCCTGACGACGGGCACCGTGACCTCCGCCATCATGGCCAAGGAGCGCTTGGGCGACCTGATCATCCACCAATATGTACCGCTTGATTTGAAGCCGGCTGTCAGCCGGTTCTTAAATCATTGGCGGCCGGATCTTGCGATTTTTGCGGAAAGTGAAATCTGGCCGATGACGATCCTGGAATTGGGCGCGCGGCGCATCCCGCAGGTGCTGATCAATGGGCGCATGTCAGACCGCTCTTTCCAGCGATGGCACAAACGGATCGCCTTGGCTGAATCGCTTTTTGAGAATTTCTCAGCCGTTGCAGCACAGTCAGAGGTTGATGCTGAACGGTTTGAGATGCTGGGTGCACGGCCTGTTGTCACGACAGGCAATTTGAAAGTGGACGTCCCCGTCCCACCCGTCGATCAGGCAGTTGCGACACGGCTGGGGCGCTCCATCAAGGGCCGTCCGGTATGGGCTGCCATTTCGACCCATGAGGGCGAGGAATTGATCGCTGCGCGTGTGCACCGCGCGCTCAAGGCAAAATGGCCGAACCTTTTAACCGTTGTTGTGCCGCGCCATCCTGATCGCTCATCTGAACTGAAAAAATTGTTTGCCGAAAATGGCCTGACAGTGGCCCTGCGCAGCGATCAGCGTTTCCCGACGGCGAAAACGGACATTTTCCTCGGCGATACGATCGGCGAGATGGGCCTTTATCTGCGCATGGCCCCCATCGCCTTTGTCGGGCGCTCGCTTGCTGACAAGGCTGTTGGCGGTCAAAACCCGCTTGAGCCGGCAGTCTTGGATACCGCAATCCTGACGGGTCCAAACATCTCCAATTTCGAAGACCCGTATAAGCGCCTGATTTCCAACGCGGGCGCGCGGATCGTCAATGACGAGGTCGAACTGGCAAAAACGGTCCACGTTCTGCTGTCAAAACCGGAAAAAAGAGCAGCCATTGCAAAATCAGCCATGCGCGTTGTCGCTGATATGGAAGGCGCATTCGAGCGCACATGGCAAACCCTGACCCCTTACGTTAATCCACTCGTCGTTTCTGTCGGGCTGACCGGCAGCGACCGGGTGCGCAAGCAAACCGTCGATGATGGGATGCAAGATGGTGGTTGGTAAGACCGCGCCGGACTTCTGGTTTGAGCCCTTTTCCTGGCAGGCGCTTTTACTATCGCCGGTCGGATCCGCTTATGGTTCGATCGCAGCGCGGCGTATGGCCAACGCTGAACCGGAAAAGATCAATGCGCCTGTTCTGTGTGTTGGCAATTTCACCGTTGGTGGCACTGGCAAAACACCGACGGCCCGCAAGCTTGTCGAAGAAGCGCAGCAAATGGGTCTGCGTCCCGGCATCATCCTGCGCGGCTATGGTGGCAAACAGCGCAAACCCCATCTCGTTGACCCCGCCACCGACACCGCAGAAACCGTCGGTGATGAAGCGCTTCTTTACGCTAAAAACGTCACGACAGTCGTCGGTGCTGACCGCGCTGCCGCTGCAAAGGCGTTGCGAGAAACCGGCTGCGATTTACTGATCATGGATGACGGCTTTCAAAGCCGTGGTCTGCACTATGATTATGCTTTGATAACCGTGGATGCCCGACGCGGTTTTGGCAATCGGCAATCTGTGCCCGCCGGTCCATTGCGCGCACCTTTGCCGGTCCAGATGTCCTATGCGGACATGCTGCTCTTCATCGGTGAAGGCCCGCGCGAGGGCGAGACTTTGCGTGTTGCGGCAAGAGCCGCCAAACCGCTGACGCATGCCTCTGTCGCGCCGGTTCAGGCCAAGACCCTGTTGCGAAAGAAGATGATTGCCTATTCCGGCATTGGTGATCCTGAAAAATTCTTCCAGACAATCCGCGCTCACGGCGGCAATCTGGTGCACGCGCAGCCATTTCCCGACCATCATGAGTTCACCGAATTGGACGCCTCTGCCTTGCTGGATGCAGCGCGGCGTAACAAGCTGTCTCTGGTAACAACCGAAAAAGATTGGGTGCGGCTGGAAAAGCAGACGGGTTTACGTGGCGAGCTCGCAGAAAAAAGCGCCGTCCTACGGGTCGAGCTTGAATTTGCCGATCCCGGCAAACCCAAACAGATCATTCAGGCGACCATGGCCAATTATCAGACGAGAAAGCTGGAAAGCGGTTTGTAAGGGCGGCGCTTAGCGCGCGCCAGCGTTGCGCTCAGCAACGAGCGACGCGTTAACATCAATATAGGGTTCCTGACGCGCCACGCTCCAATACTTCAGCTCATCAAGCGGAATTGGTTTGCCCGTGACGGCGCAGCGCACGAAACTGCCCGGTGATAGGACGCGATAATCTGCATCCAGATACTTCACCTTTGCTTCGTTGACACCTGAAAGATCGTGAATGTTCATGCCGGCTATATAGTCCATCTGTTGGTGCACGTCCATCACTAGCGGCGCCCAAACAAACTCTCAATTTTTGCAACCGATAAGGAGATAAAAGTGGGCCGGCCATGGTTGCATGTGCCCGACCCTGGCGTTGCCTCCATCTGCCTGAGCAATTGGTTCATCTCCTCAGGCTTCATGCGCCGTCCGGCCCGCACCGAGCCATGACAGGCCATGGTCGAAGCAACCGCTTCCAGCCTGTCCTGAAGTCGCCCGATACCGCCGTCATCGCTCAGATCATCGGCCAGATCCCGCACCAGACCGGATGCATCAACTTCCCCGAGCATGGAAGGCGTCGCATTGACCGCAACGGCCCCGGTGCCGAAGGCTTCAATCTCGAGGCCGAAGCGGGCCAAGGCTTCCTTTTCGGCAAGCAGCCGCGTCGCCGCATCGGCACCGAGGTCGACAATATCCGGCACCAGGAGAAACTGCGACGGCATGGCACGCGTTTCCATGGCACCCTTGAGCGCTTCATAGACGATGCGTTCATGCGCGGCATGCTGGTCGACGAGCAAGATGCCGTCGTCGGTCTGCGCAACAATAAAGGCATCGTGAATTTGTGCTCGGGCGACACCAAGCGGATGCTTTTCAGGGTCCGGCGGCTGCGTGTCATTGTCGGAAGCGGCCACCGGCGGTGCCGAGGGTGCAAAGGCGG
>JBCCRB010000084.1:0-9035 GCA_039208465.1 Pseudomonadota bacterium | reverse complement strand
CGCGCACAATGGCCAAAAGATCCTCATCGGGAAATGCCTGCGGATAGAGCCGCTCCAGCGCCGCCAGGTCGCCAGCTTCGGTTGACCGGACAATCACATCAGGCGGCACGATTATTTTCCGCCAATTGCGCCCAATAGCTCACGCCATAGGGGATGATCTCATCATTAAAATCATAGGCCGGGTGATGCAGCCCCTCACTGTCACCATTGCCGATCAGGATCATTGATCCGGGCCGTTTTTCCAGCATGTAAGCAAAATCCTCGCCGCCCATGAACGGCAACACACCCGACCGCACACGGTCGGCGCCCGCAACAGAACCGGCAACGGCGGCCGCATGATCGGTCTCACCTTCATCATTGACCATCACCGGATAACCTGGCCAGAACTCGACAGAAGCTTCCGCGCCATGCGCTTCGGCAATCCCCGTTGCGACCTCTTTCAAGCGCCGTTCGCCAAGCGCACGAATGTCAGCATCGAGTGTGCGGATCGTCCCGACAAATTTCGCGCTCTCAGGAATGACATTGAAGGATTTGCCCGCGTGAAATTGCGTCACCGAGACGACGATCGACTGGATCGGATCGACATTGCGCGAACTGATCGCCTGCAGGCTCTGCACAATCTGGGCGCCAATCACAATTGGATCGACTGTGGCATGCGGTGCGGCTGCGTGTCCGCCCTTGCCCCTAACAGTCACCGCAAACTGATCGGTCGCGGCAAAGAAAGCGCCGCTGCGGATGGTGAATTCACCCACCGGCACCGTTGGCATGTTGTGCATGCCATAGACACGATCGATGCCGAACCGTTCTATCAACCCGTCCTGCACCATCGCGCGGCCACCGCCACCGCCCTCTTCGGCCGGTTGGAAGATGACGACAATGGTGCCGTGGAAATTGCGCGTTTCAGCCAGATATTTCGCAGCGCCCAGCAACATCGCCGTGTGGCCATCATGCCCACAGGCATGCATCTTGCCATCCACCTTCGAGGCATGCGGCGCGCCTGTGGCCTCCTTGATCGGCAGCGCATCCATGTCGGCGCGCATGCCAAGCGTTTCACCGGCACCAAGCCGCCCCTTGATGACGCCGACAACACCGGTTCGCCCGATGCCCGTCACCACCTCGTCGCAGCCAAACTCACCCAACTTCGTGGCGACAAAGTCAGCGGTTTCGTGAACATCGAACATCAGTTCCGGATGCTGGTGTAAATGACGGCGCCAGCCTGTGATCTCATCGAGCATCTCTGCGGCACGGTTCAAAATCGGCATGTCTCTCTCCTGTCCTGCGTAAGATGGACAGCAACACGGCGCGAGACAAGGCTTGTGGCCTGCGGTTTCTTGTTATCGACATGATGCTGTTTTAGGAAATGCGGATGAAGAATTTTCGCTTTCCCGCTCTCGCCGCTCTCTCACTATGGACCGCACTGACCACTGGCGCCATTGCCGCGCCGGCAATCCTGGTCGATGCGCAGTCGGGAAAGGTGGTTCATCATGAACAAGCCTTTGACCGGTGGAGCCCGGCTTCGCTAACCAAGCTGATGACGGCCTACATCACCTTTCGAGCTATTGAGGAAGGCCAGCTAACCCTATCGGCGCCAGTACGCATATCATCGACTGCAGCAAGTGCCCCGCCTAGCAAAATGGGGTATCGTGTCGGTGCCGTAATGACCGTAGAAAACGCGTTGGAAATGCTGATCATCCGGTCGGCCAATGATGTTGCCGTGGCACTCGGCGAAGCCGTCGCCGGCACACAATCGGCTTTTGTCACACAGATGAATGAAACCGCCTGGGCGCTTGGCATGAACGAAACCCAGTTCGCCAATCCACATGGTCTCGACCATCCCGATCAATATTCTACAGCACGTGATCTGGCGATCCTCGCCATGGCGATCCGGCGCCAATATCCGCAGTATGATGGCTTGTTTGAAGCTGAAGCGATTGAGACGGCCGGCGGTGTGACAGCCAGCTACAACATTCTGCTGGGGCGTTATGCCGGTGCCGACGGCATGAAAACAGGGTTTGTCTGCGCGTCCGGTTTTAACATCGCCGCCAGCGCGACACGTAACAGTCGCACCATGATCGCCATCGTGCTTGGCGAGCCCGACCAACAGGCCCGTGCGGAAAAAAGCGCAGAATTGCTGGAACGCGGCTTTGCCGCCGACACGGCATCTTTGGTCCAAACTATAATGAGCCTGCCGCGCCCGGCAAACGCGTCGGCTGTGACGGCAAACCTGCGCCCACAAGTATGCACCGAAGAAGCCCGCGCAAACCGGTGGGATGGCCGCCAGATCGAGGGCTTCATCGAATTTCGCACCGACCTCATTCAACCACGCACCCGTGCACCGCTGACATTGCAAACGGGTCTTGGCGGCGCGATTGGGGCAAGCGCGTCCGGCGTCGTGCTCAATAATGTGATCATCAGCGCTTACCCGGTGCCACGCGCACGCCCTGTCCTGGAACCGGTTACCGATCCCGTCGACATGCAGCAATTTCAATTGCGTGAAGGGCTGACCGCACCGATACCGCCGGCCCGGCCAAGCTGATCCTTGTCAGCCGCCGCGCTCGATTTGAAAGCGGTGGCCGCCATCATCAAGCGCAAACGCTTCGATAAGCGGGTGGGATTTTTCCTGGCAGAAATGCGGTACATCCAGCACCGCGAGCGGGTCATCGGTTTCAATCCAGACGCGCTCTCCAACGCTGATATCACGTAGATATTTCTGCGTCTTGAGCACTGGGAGCGGGCATTTCAGACCGCGCAGATTGTAGACCTTATCCATCCTGTTCGACCGTTCGCACCTAGGACGATGAACCGTTCGTCACCACTGTCACAGGCGGCGGCGCCGGCGCGACTGGGAAATTCAAACTATCGGTATCCAATGGTCGTGCCGTGGTGGCGGGCGTTGTTGTCGGAATGGTCGTCGTATCGACAACAGTCGGTGCAACAGCTACCGGCGCCGGTTGAACAGGCAAGACAGCCGGCTCAGGCGCAATCTGGGTCGGCTCCGGCTCGGGCAGCGGTTCCGGCGCAGGTGGCGGCGCGAGAATAGACGCTTCGATGATCGCCAATGTTTCAGCCGGAATGATCGTCTGTTTCAGTGCCTGCTCGACATTCTTGCGGCGCCCCTCCAACCGTGCCACGGCATCTTCAAAGGCCAGCGCATGTTCGCTTGCCATCTCCGAATAGGCCAGTGCCAGACTGCGCGGCATTTGCAGCTCAGGACATTGCGAAACCGCGTTGAATTGCATGCCATCTTCGGTCGGCGCGACATTGAAGACATAGCGCCGGTCACAAACATCAACCTTTGGCGGTTGGCGTGTCAGCTCAAAATGATCATAGCCCTGCTTGAGCATCTTCCAATAACCGAAATGCTCATCATTACGGTGCAGCGCCATGTTCTCCGGCGTCATGCGAAATGGAAACGCCTGAACCTGGAATTCTGACTGCTGGCCGCCGCGCAACGCCTCACGGGCAAACGCATAAATCTCTTCGATATATTCATCCGTCATCGCGTAACAGCCAGCGGACGAACAATCACCATGCACCATCAGATGGCTGCCGGTGCGGCCATGCGATCGGTCATAGCGGTTCGGAAATCCAAGATTAAATGACAAATGATAGGATGAACGCGGGTTCAAATGGCGTTTGCCGACAAAATAGAACCCTTCAGGGGCTTGGCGATCGCCCTCTTTGAACTTCGGACCCTTTTGCCCGGAGTAGGTGCAAATCTCATACTCCTTGACCAGCTCATAGCGACCGGTCGGACTTTGCTTCCAGACTTCAAGAACAGCTTCTTCCTTGAAAATGCGCATCATGATCGGCGACGCTGCGGTCATGCCTTCAGCGCGCATGAATGCCAGTGCATCACGCGGCAATGGTGCTTCGGCCTTATTGACGCCAAGAACGGAAGAAGTTTCGCAACCGGCAATCAGAGCCATCGCAAACACAGCGCCTGCTAATTTGGCACGACGATACATCATCTATCCCCTACCATTAGGAACCGGGATTATAACTGTCTTAGGGTTACCGCAAGGTTCACTCGATGCGGCTCACGCAATTGTCAATGCAAACGGTAACCGACGAAAATGTGTCAAAGGTTCCGGCCGATGGCGAGAAACTTCTCCCGGCGGGCTTTTTGGATGTCATCGCCGGACATACCGTCAAAGGCCTTCATGCCCTTTTGGATGTAGCGACGGGTCTCTTCAATGACGAAGGCTCGATCGCGGTGAGCACCGCCCAGCGGTTCCGGCACGATCCCGTCAATAATGCCAAGTTCGAGCAGATCCTGCGCGGTGATCTTCATGGCGGTCGCCACATCCTTGGCCTTGGCAGCATCACGCCACAGGATCGAGGCGCCTGCTTCCGGCGAAATCACCGAATAAATGGCATGCTCAAGCATGTAGACCTTGTTGGCCGTCGCGATTGCAATCGCACCGCCCGAACCGCCCTCGCCGATCACCACCGCAACGATAGGCACTTTCAAATTGAGGCACATCTCGGTTGAACGGGCAATCGCTTCAGCCTGACCGCGCTCTTCCGCACCGATGCCCGGATAGGCCCCCGCCGTATCGACAAGGGTTATCACCGGCATGTTGAACCGGTTGGCCAGTTCCATCACGCGCACCGCCTTGCGGTAGCCCTCGGGGCGGCCCATGCCAAAATTGCGCTTCAAGCGCGATTTCGTATCCGATCCTTTTTCCTGACCAATCACTGCCACAGGCTTGCCATCGAAACGGGCAAAGCCGGTCATGAAGGCGTGATCCTCGGCAAACTTGCGGTCGCCGGCGATCGGCATGAACTCGGTGAAAAGCGCATCGATATAGTTGATGCAATGCGGCCGGTCCGGGTGGCGCGCAATCTGCGCCTTTTGCCAGGGCGACAGCCGTCGGTAAACGTCGACCAGGGCTTCCTGTGACCGTTTTTCAAGCCGCGCGATTTCGTCGGCAACGTCAACGGCGCCCTCGCCGGTCTCGGCGAGTTTTTTAAGCTCCATGATCTGGCCTTCCAGATCGGCGATCGGCTTTTCAAAATCGAGGTACGAGTACATCCGCTGCTCTGGCTAATTTTCGCAGTCGCACGTGGCGCTTAAGCGCCGCGATGTCAAGTTTTCTCAACCGATGCAAGCGGATGGCAACGCTCGACAACCGACTTGAGCCGCTCATCCAGAACATGGGTATAAATTTGTGTTGTCGATATGTCGGCATGGCCGAGGAGCTGCTGCACGACGCGCAAATCAGCGCCATTTTGCAGAAGATGGCTAGCGAAAGCGTGCCGGAGCACGTGCGGGGAGATCTTCGCCGGATCGATACCAGCGCGCGCCGAAAGGCTCTTTAGTTCCCGCGCCATGACTTGGCGTGCCACCGGTCCCGTGCCACTATCGTCGGGGAACAGCCAATCGTTGGCCCGCATATCGCGATAGGCATCAAGGACCCGGTGATAATGCTCCAGCGCCGTTTGCGCTTTTTCCGAGACCGGCACCAACCGCTCGCGCCCGCCTTTCCCCTTGACCAGAAACCAGGGCTCGTTGCGCCGCAACAGCGTGACGGACATTTCGGTCAGTTCACTGATCCGCATGCCGCTGGCGTAAAGCAACTCCACAAATGCATGCAGCCGCAACGCTTTGATATGCTTTTTGCTGCCCTCAATCTTGATCATGGAGGGCTCTGCCGCCGCCAGATCAAGAATCGTCTCAACGTTCGAAACACTCAGGACCTTGGGCAGGCTGGCGCGTTTTTTCGGCGATTCAATCAACCCCGTCGGATCATCATCTCGGATCCCCTCGGCGTACAAGAACTGAAAGAACTGACGCAGGCTGGAAAGCCGCCGCGACTGGCTCGAAGCGGCAAAGCCGCGCGTGGCCATCGACCCGAGATAGGCCCGGATCTGGTCGGCACTGGCATTTTCAAGCGGCCCACCGCCCAACCATTCGGCAACATCGTCAAGGTCACGCCGGTAATTTTCCAACGTGTTACGTGCCGCACCGCGCTCAGCGGCCATCATATCAATGAAGGCATCAATCATGACCGCCAAACTAGCCATGATTGGTTACCGGAAAGTACCCAGCCTATTGATTGTCGGTCGAAACCGGCCCGGGCGTCGGCGTAACAGGAACCCGCGGCACCGGTCTTGGATTGATCTTGTCACGCGGTACACGAACCGTCATTTCACGCGGATTGGGTTCGACAAAAACCGTCAACGCGAACATGCCCGCATAGACAAGGCCGGCAAGAACCATCAACGTCATCAGAAATCGAATGAGGCTCGGCATTAAATCTTCCGTAAAGTCATCTTCCTTATCGGAAATTCGCCGGCAAATGCAATAACATTAAACCGGAAAAACGACCGGTGCTTGACACCGCTTTGGTGTTCATGCGCAAAAGCGAAATCTGATGGGACAAAAATCTTCCAGTCAAAACACGATGAATTTAACGGGGTCGATTTTGCCGCGTCTGCGCGATCGTCCGATCATCCTTGTTGGTCTGATGGGCGCGGGCAAGTCAGCGATCGGCCGAAAATTGGCCCAAGCTTTACAGCTTCCGTTTGCTGACAGCGATAGCGAGATTGAAAAAGCCGCCGACATGCCCGTTGCCGACATTTTTCAAGCCTATGGCGAGCCGGAATTCCGCCGCCTTGAAGCAAGCGTCATCAAGCGCTTGATCGGCGAAGGCGGCCGCGTGATCGCAACCGGCGGCGGCGCCTTCATGGATCCTGATACCCGTGACGCCATCAAGGCGACCGGCATCTCGGTCTGGCTCTATGCGGACATTGATCTGCTGATGGCGCGCGTCTCCCGCAAGACCACGCGCCCCCTGCTGCAAAACCCGAACCCGCGCGGCGTCATGCAGGATTTGATGGACAAGCGTTATCCGGTTTATGCGGCCGCCGACATCACCGTCGCCTCGGAAGATGTGAGCAAGGATGCAATGGTGCTAAACGTGCTAAAGGCGCTCAAACAGCATTTGAGCAAGGAAACAGCATGACAGATCGCCAAACCGTGCACGTGGCCCTCGGCGATCGTTCCTATGACATCGTTATCGGGCAAGGCGTCCTGAAATCAGCCGGCGCGCTGATCGCCGACCTGTTGCCGAAAGCACGTTGCGCCATCGTGACCGATGAGACCGTTGCAGCCAACCATCTGGCAACGCTGACCGCGAGCTTGGAAGAGGCAGGCATTGCCCATAAAGCCATCGTCCTGCCACCGGGTGAGACGACCAAAAGCTACACGCATCTCCAAACGGTGGTCGAGGACATCCTGGGCGGCAAGTTTGAACGCGATGATGTTGTGTTGGGCTTTGGCGGTGGCGTGATCGGTGATCTGGCCGGCTTTGCGGCTGCGATCGCGCGGCGCGGCATGCATTTTGTGCAAGTTCCTACCAGCCTGTTGGCGCAGGTCGATTCATCTGTCGGTGGCAAGACCGGCATCAACTCACCGCAAGGCAAGAATTTGGTCGGCGCCTTTTATCAGCCGAAGCTGGTGATCGCCGATACGACGATCCTCGACACGCTGTCGCCGCGCGAATTCAAAGCCGGCTATGCCGAAATCGTCAAATATGGCCTGATCAATGATCCCGCCTTTTTTGCCTGGCTTGAAACCAATTGGCGTGGCGTCTTTGCAGGCGGTGCCGAACGCATCGAGGCGATCGCCCATTCCTGCCGTGCAAAAGCAGCCATCGTTGAGCGCGACGAACGCGAAAGCGGCGAACGGGCGCTTCTCAATCTGGGCCACACCTTCGGGCACGCACTGGAAGGCATTGCGCAATATGATCCCGCCGTGCTGGTCCATGGTGAGGGGGTCTCGATCGGCATGGTGATGGCGCACGCATTTTCCGCCCGGCTGAACCATGCTAGCCCGGACGATACGGCGCGCGTCAAAGCGCATCTTGAAGAAGTCGGCCTGCCCACCGATCTATCGCCCATGCACAATCACATTAAGAGCACCGAACAGGTGCTCGACTTCATCGCGCAGGACAAAAAGGTCTCGCGCGGCGCACTGACTTTCATTCTGACCCGCGGCATTGGCCGGGCCTTTGTTGCAAAGAATGTGCCCGCGTCGGAAGCGCGCAACTTCCTCCAAACCGTTCTTTAAAGGCTGGTGAACATGGAAACCTGGATTATCGTCGGCGCTGTCCTCGTCTTGATTGTCATGTCGGGCTTCTTTTCAGGCTCAGAAACGGCCCTGACTGCCGTTTCGCGCGGCCGCATGAAACAATTGGCCAATCAGGGCAATCGCCGGGCCGAGAACGTCACTGCCCTTACCGAGAACAAAGAGCGCCTGATCGGGTCGATCCTGATCGGCAACAACCTCGTCAACGTCATGTCGCCAGTCCTGACGACCAGCCTGTTTCTGGCGCTTTTTGGCGAGACCGGGCTGGTGTACGCGACCCTTGTGCTGACACCGCTCCTGGTCATTTTCGCTGAAGTGATGCCGAAATATCTGGCGATCAGCCGTACCGACCAGTTTGCCCTGTTCGTTGTGCCCGTCATTTCTGTGTTCGTGCGTGTGGTTTCACCGTTCGCGGCCGCCGTTGATCTGATTGTCCGATTCATTCTCGGTCGTTTTGGCGTGCGCTTTGGCGAAAACCAGGCGCTTTTGTCGGGTCGCGATGAATTGCGCGGCGCGGTCGAGGTGCTGCACGAAGAAGGGTCGGTGGATAAGGTGGACCGCGAGCGCTTCGGTGGCCTACTGGACCTGCAGGAACTCGACGTGTCGGACGTCATGATCCACCGCACCAACATGTATATGGTCAATGCCGACGACGCGCCGGAAATTGTCGTCTCGGAAATCCTGAAAAGCCCTTACACGCGCATGCCCGTCTGGCGCGGTGAAACCGACAATATTGTCGGCATCGTCCACGCCAAAGATTTGCTGCGGGCTTTGCATGCGGTCGGTAATGAACCGACCAAGATCGACATCATGAAAGTGGCCAATGAGCCATGGTTTGTGCCCGATACAACCATGCTGCACGATCAGTTGAACGCCTTTTTGCGTCGCAAGGCCCATGTCGCGATCGTGATCGATGAATATGGCGAGCTGGAAGGTCTGG
>JBCCRB010000083.1:0-9069 GCA_039208465.1 Pseudomonadota bacterium | reverse complement strand
GCCTATGCCGAGGAGGAGATGACGCTCGACCAGCTCATGGCCTTCACGGTCAATCCCGATCACGCGCGGCAGGAGCAGGTCTGGGAGGCGTTGCAGGCCAGCCGAACGGCACCGGATCGCCGCGCCGCGGCTGCGACCACCGTGTGGATCATGATGATCGCCGGGATCATCGTCACGTCAATCGGGGCCAGCGCCTTCCTCGACCCCTATTCACATAGCCGCCTCATCACGTTGACCGCGATTGCCGGCCTGATAGCGTTGGTGGTCGCCTTTATCGGCGTGCTCGGCACCGAGCGGCGTTATGCACCGGTGCGCCAGCGCCCACCGGCCGAGGACATCAACTTCCGCGAAGCCATGGCGGATGCCTGGAACGACCCGCACGCCCGGCTTTTCACCATATTTGTTTTCGTTTCCATGCTGTCTTACGCCACGCAGGATCTGATCCTGGAGCCATTTGGCGGCCTGATGTTCGCCATGACGCCGGCAGAGACCACCGCGCTGAATGGCCAGCAACATGGTGGCGTCTTGATCGGCATGCTGCTGGTGGGCATTTCCGGCAGCCTGTTCAAACGCTGGAAGTCTGGCCTGCTCAAAGCGTTCACGATCACGGGATGCATTGGCTCGGGGATAGCGCTGGCAGCCCTCGCTTATGCCAGCGCCGTTGCGCCTGAATGGCCAATCCAGGCCAATGTGGTGTTGTTGGGCTTCATGAACGGCATGTTCGCTGTCGCAGCCATCGGTACCATGATGACGCTCGCCTCCACCGGCGACAAGTCACGCGAAGGCCTGCGCATGGGCCTGTGGGGCGCCGCCCAGGCAATCGCCTTTGGCCTTGGCGGCTTCATGGGCACCGTCATCATCGACGCCGTACGGTGGGCCACCAATGATGTCGGCCTGTCCTTTTCCGTCGTCTTTACGCTTGAGGCCTTCCTGTTCCTGGCGTCAGCCATCATCGCAACGCGGATTCGCTACGGCATCACCGATGGCCAAGCCCCATCGGGAAAAGCCGAACCGATCGCCAACCCCTTTTCTGTTCAACCGGCGGAGTAGCCCATGCCTGACGTAACCCACGTGTATGATACGATCATTGTTGGCGGCGGCCCTGCCGGAGCGACCGCGGCACACGATCTGGCGCAACAAGGCCGCGATGTCATGCTGATCGACCGCGAAGGCCGCATCAAACCTTGCGGCGGCGCGATCCCGACCAAGGCGATCTCGGAATTCAACATCCCCCCGTCACAGCTCAAGGCCCGCATCGGGGCAGCGCGCATCATCTCGCCAACCGGCAAAAAAGTTTCCATGGAAATCGGTGACATCGGCTTTGTCGGCATGGTCGACCGCGATGAATTCGATCCGTTTTTGCGTGACCGGGCCGAGCAGGCTGGCGCTGGCCGCATCACCGGCACGTTCAAATCGCTGCGCTACCTGCAGGACGGCAACGTGGAGTTGACTGTAATCCGCAAGACCGATGGCGAAGAGGTCAAACTGATCGCACGCACTGTGATCGGCGCTGACGGGGCCAATTCTGCCGTACGAAGGGCCGTTTTCGGGCCAAACAAGCGTCCCCCTTACGTCTTTGCCTACCACGAGATCGTCAAATCCCCGGAAAACCCGGAGCCGCAAAAATTCAGCCCTGACCGCTGCGATGTGATTTACGACGGCGACATCTCGCCGGACTTTTACGGCTGGGTGTTCCCGCATGGCGAACACACATCGATCGGGTGCGGATCGGCGCATAAGGGCCATTCACTGAAAGAAGCCACACGCAAACTACGCCAGGATGCGGGCTTGGAAGATGCGGTGACCATCCGCGAGGAAGGCGCGCCCCTGCCCCTCAAGCCAATGCGCCGCTGGGACGATGGCAAGCGTGTCGTATTGGCCGGGGACAGCGCAGGCGTTGTCGCCCCCTCCTCTGGCGAAGGCATCTATTACGCGATGCTAACTGGGCGGCTCTGCGCCGATGCCGTTGTGCAACTGATTGAAACCAGCCGCGCAGCAGCCCTGAAACAACCCCGCAAACGTTTCATGAAAGATCATGGCCGGGTTTTCTTCGTGCTCGGCCTGCTGCAATGGATCTGGTACTCCTCCGACAAACGCCGCGAACAGTTCGTCACCATGTGTGAGGATGCCGACGTGCAACGCCTGACTTGGGAGAGCTATTTGAACAAACGGCTGGTGCGCAAGGAACCGATGGCCCACATGCGGGTCATGGTCAAAGACATCAAACAATTGCTGGGTCTGGCGCCAAAGCCCTCATAAACCAATGTTTTTTTGGCTTGAAGGCGCAATCTACACGGGCGCGATCCCGGCCATCGCCATCGCGGTTCTGGTCATTGAAACGGTTTTCCTTCTGTGGATGTACCGGCGCTATCAGCGCGCCGCGCTGATCATCGCCAACGCCCTCGCCGGCGGCGCAACACTCGTCGCGGTCTATGTTCTGGCAACCGGCGGCTCAGCCCTTCTGGTCGCCGCCCTGCTGGTAACGAGCCTTGTCGCCCACTTGTGCGATATTGCTTTCCGGCATCGCTTGTTTATTCAGCCGGGACAATCGGGTTCATCTGCAGAACCCGCAAATTGAGAAAAGCGGCGATCGACACCCAGAGCAAATAAGGGATGAAAAGCATCGCGGCCAAGGCCGACACAGGCCATGCCAACACGATGTAAAGAACGATGGTCAGCCACATCAGACTGACATCGGCCAGCGCCTGATCCATCCGCCGACGACCGAAAAACAGCCATGACCACGCGCCGTTCAGCACCAATTGAAGGATCCACAGCCCAAACACCAGACCCAAGCCCTGCGCTTGCCAGACCAGCCAGCCCGAATAGGCAATCATGATGTAAAGGATCGTCCAAACCACCGGAAACACCCAGCCGGGCGGGGTCCAAGATGGTTTTTGCAGTTCGTCATACCAGACATCCGGCTTAAAGACGGCACCACTGCAAGCGGTCACAAAGACCGCGATGCTGATGATGACGGCGCTGATCATGATGGGCCTCGTTCAATGGTCGCTCAACAGGATACACGACGCGCCCATGATCGGGAAATAGCGTCAGCCCGCTGTCCAGCCGCCATCCACCAGGATCGACGTGCCGGTAATCAAAGAACTGGCGTCCGATGCCAAAAAGACAACCGGCCCCATCATGTCTTCAACCTCACCCACGCGGCCAAGTTTGATCTTTGATGTGATCCAGGCAACCCGTTCCGGGTTATCGAATGTTGATTGCGTCAGCGGTGTGCGCACAAAGGTCGGGCAGATCGTATTGACGCGAACGCCATGCCCGCCCCATTCGATCGCCATCGCCTTGGTCATGCCTTCTACCGCATGTTTGGAGGCCGCATAAACGGTCCGGTCGATCCCGCCCACATGGCCCATTTGCGATGAGATTGTGATGATCGATCCGCCGCGGCCGCCCGCAATCATCTTGCGTGCTGCTTCGCGCGCCGAAAAATGCGCTGCTTTCCAATTGATATCGGCGACCGCGTCGAAATCGGCCTCCACCGTTTCAAGGCCGGGGCCATGGCGTGCCAAACCGGCTGAATTCACAAAGACATCCAATCGGTCGAGCGAGGAGATAAGCGCGGCCGTCGCTTCCAGATCGGTAACGTCAAAGGCGGCCGCTTCGGCAGACAAACCCGCCGCGTTGATCGCGCCGACGGCATCATTGAGTTTTTCTGCCGACCGGGCCGCGCAGATCACATGCGCCCCGGCTTCAGCCAACGCGGCGGCGCAGGCCAGCCCAATGCCGGATGAAGCCCCGGCCACCAAGGCTGTTTTCCCATCGAGGCGAAAAGACGGTGTTTTCGGTAGCTGCATTAAACGATCCCCAAGGGTGTGATTGACCCCATATTTCGCGCTTTGTTGAACTCACGCATGCGCGCAAAAACATCAACACCGATTTGCCGGTAAAGATCGAGCAAATCGACCAGGACCCAGTTTTCACGGATCAAGCCGACATCATCAACCCGCCAAAAATCGAGGCTGCGCAACAGCACTTCCTTGTCCGACGGCGCGATTCCCATCCAGCCATCGCCGGAAAGTGTCAGGCGCATGTTCGGCCAGCCGGTCTCGCCGACATAATCGCCACTGGCAAACCAATGCGACATCAGATCGCCCATCGCATCGAGCTTGCGATCCGGCATGGCGCGTAAAAACGGTTTCTGGTGCCA
This sequence comes from Pseudomonadota bacterium, assembly GCA_039208465.1. GTDB lineage: Bacteria > Pseudomonadota > Alphaproteobacteria > Rhizobiales > Rhizobiaceae > JBCBDX01. Next base: position 4,898 of record JBCCRB010000083.1, on the reverse strand, counting down.
ATGGCGAAAGCCCGCCATGCCGCGCGCGGACCCGATCCCGCACGGTCCGTACCAGTTCATCTTCGGGTGCCAATAATGCTCAAGCCGCATCACCGCCGGATCAGGATCAGCCGGGTGTTTGCACAGATCGACAAGCATGGCGACGACATGGTCATGAGCCGCGCCGCCGTCCCCTTCCGGCCAAATGCCATCTGCGGTCATTGGCGCCGGCGTCATCAGCAACCGGCCGAGCTGCGGCGCCATCGGCCAGGCACCCGCCTGCATCATCAATTCGGGAATATCCCAAATCGCTTGCACTTCCACGATCTGCCCATCTTCGATCCTGAAAAATTCATGGTAGCGCATATGCGCGATGTGGCCGGTCGGCGGAATGTCGAGAAAAGGCGCATTGAACGTCCCCAGATAATTACCCATCGCGCCAACCCATAGCTGCCCCTCGGGCGTTACCCCGTTCATCAGGATCATGTCGCGGCGCTCAACATCAGGCATGGCCGCCAATAGCGGCGCAAAGCAGGCATCGTAAAATGCGTCTGGCCCGGTCACCGTACCGAAGGGATGGCATAGTTGGACGAGCGCATCGGGTGCCATGATTTGCGCCAGAGCGGGTCGCACACCGTCGCGCTCAAAGGCAGCCGTCAAAGGCGCAAGAAAGTTTTGAATCTGTTTCGGAGTCATTCGGCCCAAGCCTTTGAAATATCAGGATATATTATGCCACCGAGAGGTGGAAAGTCGGCATACCGCGCGCCCCGCGTATCAGCATCCTCATTGGGTTCATCACCGGGGCGTAATAGATAACCGCGCGGGCCCATATAGGAATAGATCAGCTTGGGATCGCTCTCGTGCCATTGGATGTTGAAGCCGGCATTCTTTGGGAAGAAACAAGTCTCCGCCTGCGGCAGATGATCATAAATCCACCAGGCCAGATCACGCCAATCGCGCCCCTTATTATACTGGTCGGCAAACCACGGCACCACGATTGAGACCGTGGCGCCCATCGATCCACTTTCATCGCGCCGGTCCCAGATATGCCCGGCATAATTCTTAGGGTTGGCACTACATTTTTGCGGCGTGACTTCCGTGGCACCGAAATGGTTCAAGTCGCAGGATCGGAAACCTGACCGGATTTCAATCGGGCCGAACGTATCCACCAGCGGATCGAGTATGTGCGTGGCAAGCTGCGTGCCCGCCGCAATCGCCAGCTTGGGATCATCCGGTATGTTTGAACGGCCATAAAAATTGGCGATCTCCGAATGGAGAAAATTGCGCATATAGAAATGCTTGGAGAGCCTGACACGGCCGAGATCTTCAAGACCTGTGTATGTGCCCGGTTTACGCATCTTAGCCCCAGCTCGGCGGCTCGGTCGACGGGCTGTAGGTGCCGAAGGTCCATTCATGGCCTTCAATATCTTTCACCCGGTACCGTCGCGTGCCCCATTCGGTTTCTTCTGGCGGGTAAACCAGCTCGGCCCCGTTTGCGATGGCATGGGCATGATGCGCATCAACATCGTCTACCACGACATAGATGCCGGGTGATCCTTTGCTCAATTCCGCGGTTCCCAGCAAAACCACACCATCGCCGTAGACCAGCTCGGCATGGGTGACCGAGCCATCATCCCCGTCGGCCCGGATATTGACCTTGAAACCAAAGGCCGTCGTCAGGAAGGCAATCGCCTTCGCACCATCCTTATACGATAAATAGGGAACGATCGTCGGTTGTGTCATCGTCACACTCCGTGTTGCGGGGTTTCACTCCGCAGCTAATTTGGGAGCCGCCGCGCCGCCATATGGCACGTTCCGGCCGCCATAGCGCCGAACCCGCACATTGCACTGTTCTGCATGCCCGACAAAGCCCTCCAGCATACAAAGGCGCGACCCATATTCGCCGACAAGCGCAGCCGCCTCATCGGTCAGCACTTTCTGGTAGGAGTGCGTCTTGAGATATTTGCCGACCCACAACCCGCCGGTGTAGCGCCCGGCCTTTTTCGTCGGCAGCGTATGGTTGGTGCCGATCACCTTGTCGCCATTGGCCACATTGGTACGCGCGCCGAGGAAAAGCGCGCCATAACACTTCATGTTTTCCAGGAACCAATCGTCGCGATCCGTCATCACCTGCACGTGCTCGGAGGCGATGTCATCGGCCACCGCCAGCATCTCGTCATAGCTGTCACAGACGATCACCTCGCCATAATCCTCCCAGCTTTTGCGGGCGGTTTCAGCCGTCGGCAAAATCTGCAGAAGCCGGTCGATTTCGCTCAGCGTATCGCGTGCCAATTTTTCTGAATTGGTCAGCAGAACCGCAGGAGAATTGTAGCCATGCTCTGCCTGCCCAAGCAGATCAGTCGCGCACAGTTCGGCATCGGCGCCGCTCTCGTCGGCAATGACCATCGTCTCTGTCGGCCCGGCAAACAAATCGATCCCGACCCGGCCAAAAAGCTGGCGCTTGGCCTCGGCCACAAAGGCGTTGCCAGGCCCGACCAGCATATGCACCGGATCCATTGTCTCAGTTCCGATCGCCATCGCGCCGACCGCTTGGATGCCACCAAGCACGTAGATTTCATGCGCGCCGCCCAGCTTCATTGCTGCAATTACCGCGGGGTTGGGCTCTCCCTTGAACGGCGGCGTGCAGGCAACAATGCGCGGCACCCCTGCCACATCGGCGGTTGCGACCGACATATGCGCCGACGCCACCATCGGAAACTTGCCTCCCGGCACATAGCAGCCGACCGATTGCACCGGGATGTTCTTGTGACCAAGGATCACGCCCGGCATGGTCTCAACCTCGACATCCTTCATGCTATCGCGTTGCACCTGCGCAAAATTGCGCACCTGCTCCTGCGCAAAATTGATGTCATGCATGTCCTGCGCCGACACCTTGTTCATCAGCGCCTGCACGTCATCATTGCTCAATCGGAAAGATGGCGGCGAATAATTATCGAATTTCTCCGACAGCTCACGCACCGCCGCATCACCCGACACTTCGATGGATTTGAGCGTTTGCTCAACAATCGAGCGTACCTTCGCATCATCTTCTGCGCGTTCAGTTTCCGGTTTGGCCGATTTTAGATGTCTGATCATCGCGCTCTCCCATCAGCGATTTGCGGCGCTCGAATGGCGCCTTGCATTCGTATGCAAATATACACGCAACAGGCATCTCCACAAGCGAAAATCACCCTGATGTTGATTAAGCTGAGCGGCGCACGATGAGCGTGGCCGGCAAAAGGACCTTTTGTGGTCGCACGAAAGCGCCGTCGATCTGATCAGACAGCAAAGCCACCGCGTGGGCGGTCATATCTTCCGTTGATTGCCGCACCGTTGTCAGTTGATAGGCGTCCCAAGACGCCTCGGGCACATCATCATAACCGGCCACCGCAACATCTTCGGGCACGCGCAGGCCGAACTCAGATCGGATGACATCAATGACGGCAAACGCCATATAATCGTTGGCAACAAAGATCGCATCCGGCCTCTCCGGCCCGTTCATGAGCCGGGCAGCGGCGTCGCGCGCCTCATCATGCCGGTAATTGGCGCAAAAACGACCGGCCAGCGCCAAACCGTGCGCGGCCAAGCCGACAACAAGCCCAGCTTCCCGATCCCGATTGGTCGAGGAATCCTCAGCACCGGCAATGTAAGCCACGCGTCGGCGACCGTTTTTGACGAAATGCTCCGCGACTAGCTTGCCGCCGGCAAAATTATCGGACGTCACGCTGCTGGCAACGGGATCATCAATATCGCGGTTGAGCAAAACAACCGGAATGCCCAGGTCGCCGCATCGCACCGCCAAGTCTGATGAAAGTGTTGCCGAGGCCAAAACCAAACCCTGGACCTGATAATCAAGCAATTGCTTGACGACATCGTCCTGGTTGCCGCTTTCCGTCATGAACAAGAGCGGGTGGTAGCCCTTGGCCTGCAATTCGCGCGACATGCGCTCTAAAAGGACCGGGTAAAACTGGTTTTCCAGATAGGCAAACATCATGGCAATCAGCTTCGACTGACCGCTGATCATCGCCCGCGCCAACGCGTTGGGCCGATAGCCGAGCTCTTCGGCCGCCTTCATGACCCGGTCGCGGGTCGATTGCGATACACTCGCCCCCGGTGTGAACGTGCGGCTGACCGCCGACTGAGAAACATTCGCCAGCCGCGCGACATCACCCGACGTAACCGCGCCTTTACCCACGGCAAAGCTCCTCCCCGATCCATCGACACCTATTTGAAGCAATCCAAACGCCGTCAAGTCAAGCGCACCAGCCACCGATACACAGCACGACTGAGGCTCACAGGCCCACCAAACGAGGCAATTGCTGCACTGCGCTGATTTTTCACTGGATTCGCAGGATTTACTCTGGCTAGACTTTCGTCAGCGTTTGCCGTTTTGGCAAACTCATCACCAGGGAGAACCTAATGACTGTCAACATGAAAGCCGCCGGTGCGCTGCTCGTCGCAGCGCTGATGGCCGGGACAAGCACGTTCGCATCCGCAGAAACACTGCGGTGGGCCCGTGCCGGTGACTCGCTCACCATGGACCCGCATTCGCAAAATGAAGGCCCAACCCACGCGCTCGCACAGCAGATTTACGAGCCGCTGATCGCGCCGAATATGGAAGCAAAGCCGACACCGGCTCTGGCAACCGAATGGAGCGTATCGCCCGACAATCCAAATGTTTGGGTCTTCAAACTGCGCGAAGGTGTAAAGTTCCATGGCGGCGAAGACTTCACCGCTGAAGACGTCGTCTTTTCCTTCGAGCGCGCCAAGATGGAAAGCTCCGACATGAAGGAACTGTTGGTTTCCATTAAGGAAGTGCGTGCGGTTGACGATTTCACGGTCGAGTTTGAAACAGACGGACCAAACCCGATCCTGCCGAACAATTTCACCAACATGTTCATTCTGGACAAGGGTTGGGC
>JBCCRB010000082.1:0-9092 GCA_039208465.1 Pseudomonadota bacterium | reverse complement strand
TCTCACCAACTTGATCCGTGGCGTCGCCAAGCTCGCTTACGCCATGCTGTTGTCTTACGCGATGGTCGATGACGAGTGCTTTCCAGGCCAAGATCGCCTCGGCATTGACATGGGCATCTCTCGCCAAACGGCCAATCAGTACATCAAGGAGCTGGCCGACAAGGGCTACATCAACATCAAGCGGCGGGGCCAAGGACGCTCGAACCTCTATGAGATTAATTTGAAGGCAAAAGTGCTCAAGGCGGTAAGGTAGCCGGTTTCCAGATGTCGGGATTTCCGACATCAAGATGTCAGCTATCCCGACATCCAGTTGTCAAAAATCACGACACTAAGAATATGAAGCTACAAACAAGCAAGAACAATAAGAAGCTTACAATTATGAAAACAAAAGACGCCGCCCTTTGGACGCTGCGTTTTGAGTGCGAGGTGACGACAGACCATTTTCCGACTAACGCTGAACCGTCGCTACCTGTTATCCAGTTCTAAGAGGCACGAGTTTCACTGTTCGCACTTCGTGAACCCACAGAGACCGGACGGAGACGAACACCACGCATGCCCTGAGACGCGAGAAACGCGGCTCTAAGGCCACCAAAGCGCAAAAACCGACCTCACCCCTTACTGATAACAAAAAGCCCCATCACGGGGCATTTCTGGCTTTTCCCGCGATACCTACATTAACGCCCGCATTAGAAGCGCCATAATCCCAGACATTACACCGATCTGTCCAAGCGCGACTGCGATGAAAGTGCCAACGATCCATTTGGTTTGTCGGTGCATATCCTCCTTGGTCGCAAGCACCTGAAACGCTTCATCCTTGGTCAAGATCGGTTCCAAAGCAGCCTCTGCGGTTTGCCGGTCGACGTTGAGGTCGACTAGCAAGTCATAGAGTTTGATGATTTTCGTGGACATAGGTTTTTGTGGCTATTCCGTCAGATTAGCACAACAACGCCATACGCGCGAACGCCCTAACTTCTCCACAGGCGTAAGTCTTAAAAACTCTGAGCCTAAAATGAGCCTAAGAGACTCTAGAATCATGCTAAGTCATTGATGTTATTGGTAGCGGAGGAGGGACTTGAACCCCCGACACGCGGATTATGATTCCGCTGCTCTAACCAGCTGAGCTACTCCGCCATGGGCGTGCAAAAACGCATGCGAGGCCGCCTCTTATGGGTGGGTGTTTCACCTGTCAAGACGGCAGTGTCGGCCGATTGTCCCGCTAATCGGATTTACGCATTGCAAGCAGCGTATTTGACGCCTAAGCGAGCCTCTCAAATACGGAATAAACCATGAAGACACCATGCATTGCAGCCTTCGGATGCGGCTATTGGGGCCGCAATCATGTGCGAACACTGGCGGAGATCGGCGCGCTGGCCGGCGTGTGTGATCTGGATGAAGAAGCCGGCCAGGCTTTGGCTGACAGCCATGATGTGCCGTTCCTTTCTGCCGAGGCGGTGTTCGCCGATCCGACGATTGACGGGGTCGTGCTGGCCCTGCCGGCCTCGGCCCATGCGGCCATGGCGCTCCAGGCGCTTGATGCGGGCAAGCATGTGTTTGTCGAAAAACCGATGGCGCTGACACCGCAAGATGCCGATGCTGTTGTTGCGGCGGCAGAAAAGGCCGGCCGCGTTTTGATGGTCGGGCACATCCTGCGATACCACAAGACATTTGGACGGCTGCTTGCCGCGATTGAAGGCGATATGATTGGCGATTTGGTGCATTTGCAGTCAAATCGACTGGCGTTTGGCAAGTTTCATGCGACATTTGACGCGCTGTGGGATCTCGCGCCGCACGATCTTTCGCTCGTCTTAAGTGTGACGGGGACGCCGCCTGAGCGCGTGTCGATCGTGCGCCACGCCTTTGCCTCCGCGCAGGCTGACAGCGGGCATATCCACCTGGCATTTGGTGGTGGGGTTCGCGCTGATATCCATGTCTCGCGCCACAGCGCATACAATGAGCGCCGGTTTGTGGCCAAGGGAACCAAGGGGAGCCTTGTCTGGGATGATTGGCGCGATTGGCCGGAAAAACTGTCCTTTGTGCCGCATAGCGCAGCGCTGACCGATGCGGGCTGGTCGTTTGAGCGCGGTGAGGAACAATTTATTGCCACCGATGCGGGTATGGCGCTGACCGATGAGTTGCGGCACTATCTTGATTGCATCGTCACCGGCGATCGGCCCCATACCGACGGGCGCCAGGGGGCAGCGGTGGTGGCAATTTTGTCTGCCGATTGAGCATCACCGCGCATTACATATTGGACTCAGGTGTGATTTTGCCCCACTTTATTTTCCGCCACGCCAAGCGTAGGGGAGGGGTGGGCAAAAAAGAAATGACAATCTGTGGGAACAGTAGCTGGGGACCGCATGCAATTTATTGATTTGGCAGCCCAAAGGGCGCGCCTTGGCGCAAAGCTGGAAGACGCCGTAAGCGCCGTTATTCAAAGTGGACGTTATATTCTGGGGCCTGAAGTGGCCGAGTTTGAAAAACGGCTGGCCGACTATCTTGGTGTTGAGCATGTCGTTGCCTGCGCCAGCGGCACTGACGCGCTGCAGATCCCGCTCATGGCCTGGGGTGTCGGGCCGGGCGATGCAGTGTTTGTCCCCAGCTTTACATTTGCATCGACGGCGGAAGTTGTTGCCCTTGTCGGGGCTGAGCCCGTTTTCGTCGATATTGATCCACAGACCTATTTGATGGACCCGGCATCGCTTTCCGCTGCGATCACAATGATCAAGCAAGAGGGCAGGCTGACACCAAAGGCTGTCATCCCGGTCGATTTGTTTGGCCTTGTCGCCGGTTATGCTGCGATTGAGCCGATTGCGCGCAAGCATGGATTGAAAGTTATCTCCGATGCGGCTCAGGCGACGGGCGCAAAGTCCGGGGACAAGTTTTGCGGCTTCTTCGGGGATGTCGCTTCGACGAGCTTCTACCCGGCGAAACCGCTGGGGTGCTATGGCGATGGCGGTGCGGTGATGACCGCCGATGGTGATCTGGCTGAAATCATGCGTTCGGTCGCGTTCCACGGCAAAGGCGAGAGCCAGTATGACAATGTGCGGGTCGGATTGACATCACGGCTCGACACAATCCAGGCCGCCATCCTTCTTCAAAAACTTGATATTCTCGAAGATGAGATGGAAGCCCGTAACCGGGTGGCGCAGCGCTATCATGATGGGCTGAAGGATGTGGTCAAAACCTCGTTTGCGCCAGAAGGCATGCGCCCGGCGTGGGCGCAATATGCGATTGAAACGCCGGTCCGGGACGGCCTACGCGCTTACCTTGGCGAAAACGACATTCCGTCAGTGATCTATTACGTCAAACCGTTGCATGAGCAGTTGGCCTATCGCCACTTCCCGGTCGCGCCGGGCGGTCTGCCGGTCACCGACAGCAAGCCAAGTCAGATCCTGTGCCTGCCGATGCATCCCTATCTTGCCGATGATGATGTTGACCGGGTGATCGAAACGATCCGAGCCTATGTCGCCGAGCATGCCATGCCGGTTGCCGCTGAGTAAGGTCTCAGGCAATCGCGCTTTCGGCGTCTGTTTCCAAAGCTGCCAGTTGCGCTTCGACGGCACCGGTGCGTTCGGTCGCGTCGATAAAGCCGCCGCCGAGAATGCGCGCGCCAGCGCCTTCGCCATCGTAGAGCACGCAGGCCTGGCCCGGTGAGACACCTTCTTCGCCGCCCACCAATTCAACACTGATTGCACCGTTGCGCCTTAAAAGGCGCGCCGGCTTTGGTGGTCTTGTTGAGCGCACGCGCGCCAACACATCGATCGGCTCTTGCAGCGGCGGCGCGGCCGCATCGCCCAACCAATTGAAGTCACGCAGCGCGATAAAGTGGGTGTCCAGCGCTTCGCGCGGGCCGACGATCACCCGTTTGGTGCGGGCGTCGATCTTGACGACATAGAGCGGTTCGCCGACCGATACGCTCAATCCGCGCCGTTGGCCGATCGTGTAGTGCAAGATGCCTTCATGGCGCCCCAGCACGCGGCCATCAAGATGCACAATATCACCGGCCAACGCCGCGTTGGGCCGCAGCTTGGCAATCACTTCAGCATATTTGCCGCCTGGTACGAAGCAAATGTCCTGGCTGTCCGGCTTGTCGGCCACGACGAGACCCATATCGGTGGCGATTTTGCGGACCTCATCCTTTGTCATGTGCCCGAGCGGAAAGCGCAGAAAATCAACCTGCTCCTGCGTTGTGGCAAACAGGAAGTAGCTCTGGTCGCGGTTGGCGTCAGCCGGGCGCAGCAATCGGCGGTGCCCTGTTTTCGGATCATGGGCCGAGGCGATGTAGTGGCCCGTGGCCAGGCAATCGGCGTTCAGATCGCGGGCTGTTTTTAGAAGATCAGCAAATTTCACCGTCTGGTTGCAAGAGATGCAGGGCACGGGGGTTTCGCCCGCAATGTAGCTGTCTGCGAATGTGTCGATAACCGCCTCACGGAAACGGCTTTCGTAATCGAGTACGTAATGCGGGATGTCCAGCTCTTCGCAGACACGCTGCGCGTCATCAATATCCTGGCCGGCACAGCAGGTGCCGGTTTTGCGTACAGCCGCGCCATAATCATAGAGCTGAAGCGTGATACCGATCACTTCATAGCCCTGGCGTTGGAGGATGCCGGCGACCACGGACGAATCCACGCCGCCCGACATGGCGACGACCACACGGGTATCTTCCGGCCTTTTGGCTATGTCCAACGAGTTCAGTGTCATGATTTCTCCGAAGCGCCGCATATAAAACGCCTCGATGCGTAGTTCCAGTGGTCAGTTTGACCGGTTTTAAAATCTTACCGTTTCCTTAGCGGGGGCTTAGCCGTTTTTTAAAGCTGTGGCGATAATGTGACTTCAAAGTAGGTCGTGTGTGTAGAGAGTAAAATGACCGATCAGATCAGACCGCGTGTCAAATATGTTATTGGTCCGGATGGATCACCATTAACGATCAATGACTTGCCGCCGACGTCAACGCGTCGTTGGGTCATTCGCAGGAAGGCGGAAGTTGTGGCCGCCGTTCGTGGTGGCTTGCTGAGCCTGGAAGAAGCGTGCGAGCGCTATACGCTGACGGTAGAGGAATATCTTTCCTGGCAGGCATCGATCGATGAACATGGGCTGGCCGGTCTGCGTACGACCCGTATCCAGCAATATCGCCACTAAGGTTTAGCTGTTCTCAGTTTTTACACCCGGTCGGATAATCAATCCGGCCGCTATGCTGCTTGCAATCGTTGACAGGGCAAAAAACCAGATGCCCGGCTGACTGATCGCGGTCGCCAAGCCGCTGGTCTTGGCGGCAAAGATCGCCACAGCGACCAACACCACATCAATCATCGACCATTTTGAAAAGGTTGCGAGCCATCGCCCAAGGCGTGCCGTGGTTTCGACCGCATGGTCGGGCAGCGCCAACACCAGATTGATGGCGACAAGCTTTGCCACCGGAAACAGGAAAGACACGGTGATGATGATTGCCGCCAATCCCCAATCAGCCTGACCGGCAAGACCATTCACGAGATCGATGAGGGACGGGGTGTCGGTGAAAAAGAACAATCGCTCAAGTTCGAGGAGCGGCAGGACCCAGCCAAGCGGCAGACAGAGCGCGGCGAACAGGGTCAAAAGGGCAATGGTGTAACGCATGGCGTTGTAGATAGCGGCGCCACTTCGACGCCGCAATCATTGTCACGATCATCGACCGGGCTGGTGTCAGCCAATCATTGCGCTGCGATCGATTTCCGGCGCTGCTGCCGGCTCTTCAATGCCACGTGCTTCGCGCACTTCCAGGCGCTCTGCCTTCTGCAGTTCGGCTTCGGCATCCATCAGTGCAGCTTCAGCGGTCTCTTTCTGTGCCTTCAGATCGTTGATCGAATTCATCAGATTGTCACGCCGCGTGCGCGCTGCCTTGGCGAAGGTCGGATAAGCGAAGTGATTAATGTCTGTGATCTTCGCTTTACGCTCTTCATTTTGAATTTGATGATCGAGCTCGCCTGCCATGCGTTCGAACTCTGAAATCATGGTTTCGAGTTGATCGACCTGGCGGTGCTTTTCCGTCACCTGAAATTGCTTGAGCCGGATAAGGCTGTTTTTCGGTTTCATACGCAATACTCCAAAACCACACGGCCCAAACACACAGGACCTGAGAACGCGAAAACGCCGCACAGGGCGGTAACCTTTCGTTTACGCGTGGGATTAACAATAGTCGGTAACCTTTAAGGCGGGGTAAACCGAAAAAAATTGTTGCGGACAGGCCAATGGTTTTCTGCGGCGATTTATTGAGTCAAAGCGGACTCTTAGCCCGGTTCCTTGATAAAATGATTCATAATTGGCTAAGAAAAAGTGATTATAAAACAACGGATTAACAAAAGTGCTTAACAAGAATTCAAGCCTTGCCAGCCGCGAACAGGTTTTGTTAACCATTTGTTGGCAGGGTGCTTCGGAAAAGTTTGAGGGGTTCGCACGACCAGGCGAAGCTCAGGCTGCACAAGGGGAATAAAATGCGTGTTTTGCTGATCGAAGATGACAGTGCGATCGCCCAAAGCATCGAATTGATGCTGAAGTCAGAAAGCTTCAACGTTTATACGACTGACCTCGGTGAAGAGGGTGTCGATCTGGGGAAGCTCTATGATTACGACATTATCTTGCTTGATCTGAACTTGCCGGACATGTCCGGTTATGAGGTTTTGCGCACGCTGCGTCTTTCCAAGGTCAAAACGCCCATTCTTATTTTGTCTGGCATGGCCGGCATTGAAGACAAGGTTCGTGGCCTGGGCTTCGGCGCAGATGACTATATGACCAAACCGTTCCACAAGGACGAGTTGGTTGCCCGAATTCATGCCATCGTGCGCCGTTCTAAAGGCCACGCGCAGTCTGTCATCACCACTGGTGATCTGGTCGTCAATCTGGACGCCAAGACTGTCGAGGTTGGTGGTCAACGGGTGCATTTGACCGGCAAAGAGTATCAGATGCTTGAGCTGCTCTCGCTGCGCAAAGGCACGACGCTGACCAAAGAAATGTTCCTCAACCATCTTTATGGTGGCATGGATGAGCCGGAACTGAAGATTATTGACGTCTTCATCTGTAAATTGCGCAAAAAGCTCGACGCGGCTTCCGGCGGTATCAATTACATCGAAACAGTGTGGGGCCGCGGCTATGTTCTGCGTGACCCGGATCCGACCGAGCTGGCCGAAACAGCCTAATCCTCACAGCACTAATGATCATAAAAAAGGCCGCTCGATTTGAGCGGCTTTTTTGTTAGAACGGGATCTATTCGTTGGCTATGGCTGGCCGGCTGTTTTTTGCCTCAGGCAGCTTTGGCCTCGGCAGCGGCAGCACCGCGAAACACATCGAACTGCTCAATCAAAACCTTGCGGTCGAAGGGTTTCAGCAGCAGATCATTGGCGCCAACGCGTTTTGCCCGTGTCATCTTGATCAGATCAAGCTCGTGCATCGAGACGATGATGAAAGGCTTCACATTTGCCTTCATCGCACGCAGGCCGGCGATCAGATCGTTGAGTTCCATGTCGCGTACGCCGGCATCGATCACGAAGTAATCGGCCATGTCGAACTCGGCCTTGGCCAGCGTATCGGCACCGCTTTCGGCTTCGATGATGACAAGATCCTCACTCGCAAGGATTCGCTTGGCGACTTTGCGAATGATCGGTGCATTGTCGAAGATCACGCAGCGTTTCATGGTTTTTCCCTCTAACAGTGGTTGAGGGAGAAACTCGCACAAACGATTTGAGAACGCCTTAAGGGATATCGTGAATCAAGCTTAAACCACAGCGCCTGCTTTTTACCGGCTTTAGCGTGAACGTTAGGTGAACGCGTCGTCCGACATATTTACGTCGATTGTCACACCAACTTCGCGCGCCAGAAGGAGCGTATAATAGAATTGCACATTGTGCGCATCGACGCCCTCTTCGCCGAACCGGCCATCGAGGAAGTCCTGGAATTTTTGCGGCACACGCATCAACCGACCTGCAGCCTCCAACACGAATTGCGTGTCGCCACTGGCGTCCATGATGCTCGCTTTCAGCGTGCCGCCACGTGGAATGCTGGCATTGGCAATGAGGATCAGGTTGAGAAACAGTTTGACCTTGTTCTTGGGCATGTAGGCGCGTTCGCCCTGCCAGACAAAGTCGGGTTTCTCATTTGCCATATAGGCTTCGGTCACCGTCTGGGCGTCGCCGGTGTCGATATCAGCGCCGGCTGATCCGGATGCGCCGAATGCAATCCTGCAAAACTGAAGGCGGGCGGAAGCATTTGCGGCGCTGGTGGTGATCAGATCCATCGCGCCATCATCGCCATCGCTTTCAGCCAGCAATTCCAGGCCATTATTGATCGCGCCAACCGGGGAAATAATGTCGTGGCAGACACGGCTGCACAAAAGGGCGCCCAATTCCGCCGGTGATAATTCTAGGAATTCAGCCATGGTTGTCCCCTCATGCCTATGTCGCATCGCGACGACTATCAATCGGCATACAGGTGCCCGCTTATCCTTAATGAAACGGAAACCACGATGGAATAAATTGAATTTCGTCGTCACCCGCCAACTAAACTCGACACAATGTCATGTGCGGTTGCCGGTGAAGAGTTTTGCGTAGATCCGAGGTAAGTGTGATGAAACTCCCAACACTATTTGCGGCATGGCCTGCCCACATTGTCGCGGCATTTCTTGCCTGCGCTTTGTTTTTTGTACAGCTGCCTGCTGCTCAAGCGCAGGCGGTCAATTCCGAATACACCGCCAATGAGGTCGTTCTTGCCGGCCACAAATTCTTTGGCGCGACGAGCGGTGGCCTTGCCACTGCGATTGAACAGATCTTTGCCACCTATGGCCTGCCTAATGGCTATGTTCTCGGCCAGGAAGGGTCCGGCGCCATCGTTGGCGGTCTAACCTATGGCGAAGGTGTTCTTTATACCAAGAATGCTGGCGACCATGCGGTGTTCTGGCAGGGCCCGTCGGTCGGCTGGGACTTTGGCGGTGAAGGTGCGCGCACCATGATGCTGGTCTACAATCTGAGCAGTATTGACAGTTTGCATGGCCGCTATGGCGGCGTTGCCGGCTCTGCCTATCTGGTGGCTGGCGTTGGCGTGAACGTTTTAAGACGCAACAACGTGCT
>JBCCRB010000081.1:0-9128 GCA_039208465.1 Pseudomonadota bacterium | reverse complement strand
GGGTTTTCGGCGCACCATCGTCAAACTCAAACCCGCTATATTTATGAAGGACTTCCCAATCGCCTTCCTCGTTCAACTCATCAATGATGTTGTAGGTCGGCGCGGCAACCACCAGCGGTGCCTGGAATTTCACATCGCCTTTCGCAGCTTCTAGATTGCGCAGCATCTGCGCGACGATCTTTACATCGCCCTTGTGCACCATGCACGATCCAACGAAGCCCAGATCGACTTCCTTTTCCGCGTTGTAGAAGGAAATCGGGCGGATCGTGTCGTGCGTGTAGCGTTTCGAAACGTCAATATTGTTGACGTCCGGATCAGCGATCATTGGCTCGATGATCTTATCGAGATCAACAACGACCTCGGCAAAATATTTTGCATCTGGATCAGGCGCCAGCGCCGGCTTTTCGCCCGACTTGATCTCCGCGATCCGCTTTTCGGCAATGCCCATGAGCTTGGCCAGCATGCCGTTTTCATGTTCCATGCCTTTTTCGATCATGATCTCGATGCGCGATTTGGCCAGCTCCAGCGAACCGATCAGCGTCTCGTCATTGGAGATGCAGACCGACGCTTTGGCTTTCATCTCCGCCGTCCAATCGGTGAAGGTGAACGCCTGATCGGCCAAAAGCGTGCCAATATGCACCTCGATCACGCGGCCTTGGAAGACATTGTCGCCATGCTGTTCCAGCATTTGCGCCTGTGTGGCGTGCACCACATCGCGGAAATCCATATGCTCGGCCATCTTGCCCTTGAAGGTTACCTTGACCGATTCAGGGATTGGCATGGACGCTTCGCCCGTTGCCAGGGCCAGCGCCACGGTGCCGGAATCGGCGCCAAAAGCCACACCCTTCGACATGCGCGTATGGCTGTCACCGCCAATGATCACCGACCAATCATCCACTGTGATGTCGTTCAGCACCTTGTGAATCACATCGGTCATGGCGTGGTAGGCGCCTTTCGGGTCGCGCCCGGTCACAAGGCCGAAATCATTCATGAATCTCATCAGCCGCGGCGTGTTGGCCTGCGCTTTCAAATCCCAGACCGAGGCCGTGTGACAGCCGGACTGGTAGGCACCGTCAACGCTGGGTGAAACCACCGTCGCGGCCATTGCTTCCAATTCCTGCATGGTCATCAGGCCGGTCGTGTCTTGCGAGCCGACGATATTGACCTTCACCCGCACATCAGAACCGGCATGCAGCACCTTGCCCGGTGTCGCGCCGCGCGCATTGGCATTGAAGATTTTTTCAACCGCCGTCAGGCCCTGGCCTTCAATGGAGACTTCCTTGGCCGGGGCAAAAGCCGATCTTAACTCCACACCCAGCGTCTCGCAGGCAAATGTCTGCAGCATCTTGCCGAAGACGATGGCGTAGGAACCGCCCGCCTTCATGAATTCCAGCTTTTGCGGCGTAAAGGAGGGGCCCATGTCGACCAGCTCCTCATCGCCCGCT
The DNA here is from genome assembly GCA_039208465.1 of Pseudomonadota bacterium. GTDB lineage: Bacteria > Pseudomonadota > Alphaproteobacteria > Rhizobiales > Rhizobiaceae > JBCBDX01. The sequence goes on along the minus strand of JBCCRB010000081.1, from coordinate 7,683 downwards.
TCATTGTAGAGCTTCTTGTTCTTGGTGTTGATGCGCAGCACGGTGCCGGTTTCAACCGAATATTTCTGCTCAAGAACCGGATTGCCGTCATTGTTTAGGATCGGCTTGCCATCTTCACCGAGCTTCTTGACCCAGTTCTTCAGATCGACACCGATGCCGCCGGTCACGCCGACAGTCGTCAGAAAGATTGGCGAAATACCGTTTGTGCCGGCCACAACAGGGGCAATATTGACGAAGGGCACATAGGGGCTGGCCTGTTTGCCGGTCCAAAGCGCCACATTGTTCACGCCCGACATGCGCGATGAACCAACGCCCATGGTTCCTTTTTCGGCAATCAGCATGACCTGCTTGTCCGGATGCTGGATCTTCAGCGCCTCAATTTCTTTTTGCGCCGCTTCCGAGATCATGCATTTGCCGTGCAATTCGCGGTCGGCGCGCGAATGCGCCTGATTGCCCGGTGACAAAAGGTCGGTGGAGATATCGCCTTCGGCGGCGATGTAGGTGACGACTTTAACCTCTTCGTCGATCTCCGGCAGCTTGGTGAAGAATTCCGCGTTCGAATAGCTGACCAGAATGTCCTGTGCGATCGGATTGCCTTGCGCATGCGCTTCAGCCAGGCGGCTGGTGTCGGCCTCATAAAGGAATACCTGCGTCTTGAGGACTTCGGCTGCCTGTTCAGCGACCGCCTGATCGTCACCGAGGGCCAGATCCAGCAGCACCTCGACCGAAGGCCCACCCTTCATGTGCGATAACAGCTCAAATGCAAAATCACGCGAAATCTCGTCGATTTTCACATCGCCGACGATGATCTTTTTGAGAAACTTTGCTTTCACGCCCGCTGCGCTGGTTGTGCCCGGCAGCGTGTTGTAGATGAAATAGTTCAGCGCATCGGCGCGGTGTGCGCTGGCCTTGTCTTCAATGTGCCCGATTACTTCTTCCAGCAACGCGCCGTCATCAATTGGTTTGGGGTTGAGACCCTGTGTTTTGCGGTCTTCGATTTCTTTCAAATAATCGGCATAAAGGCTCATGGATTTCTCGTCATATTAATGCAGCCGCCGGCGCAGGGCCGCGGCGCTTTCCCGATCTTGCTGCAATGCGCAACGTATGGAATGTCGATAATCCAACGCATTTGGCCATGCAATTGTCCGCTCGTCTTAGATCAAACGCCGCTTTTTCGGGAAAACACCCCTTGGCAGCAAATGTTCGCGCCTTTCGTTCTCTCCGCGCCGGATCGCGCAAACGACTGGACTGCACCAAGTGACCCAATACCGGTTTGGGTATCTCCGACGCATCTGCGCAGATGACGGATGCATCCAAACACTGCCGCCAACCACTTTTAGCGCGCACGGCAAACCGTGATTTGGAGTTGGTTGACTTGCCCATGGCCAGATGATTTACCGAGTGCAGGGCAAAAAAGGGGCATAAGAAATGGCGATGAAAAGCGCTATTGTATCGGGTGTTTGCGCCGTCGCGCTTTCGTTTTTGAGCACTGCAATTGAAGCCTACGCCGATGATGTGCCTGGCACGGGATCGCAGAGCGTTGCAGTTTTCGGCGGTGTTTTTGTTCAAGGTCCTTTTCCAACCGAGGCACTGCTGCCCTTATATGCTGAAAAGGAATCCAATTACATTTTGGGCGGCATGTATGGCCGCGATTTCTTCCACCTGCGCTCTGGCTTCCATCTGGGCGGCGAAGTCGGTCTCGCGCTGCGCTTTGGCGATGAGGAATACACGTCCGGCGAAGTGTGGGGTGGTGTTAGCCTGCGCCATCACGGGCTTGACGTTGGGCCGATTACCATCGCGCCGAGCTTTGTCGCCGGTCTGAGCGCCGTGACCGATCCAATCGGCATTGAAAAAGAACGGGCAGCCTGGGCCGGCACCAACGCAACTTTACTTTTTTATCTCGGACCGGAATTGGCGTTTCGCGCCCGACGGTATGATCAGACCGAGTTCTTTTTCCGAACCCATCACCGGTCTGGTGGCCGCGATACGCTGTCCAACATGAGCGGCGGCCATAATGCTAATGTGTTTGGCATCCGGCGCCGGTTCTAGCCGGTTCGGCGGTGACGGTTTTCTCGCGATAGCGCCGGAGGCAGAGCGCTGATCATGGCATTACTTAACGTCAACTGAACACCAGTCTCAGGATCGGTTCAGTCATCCATTGCGAAGCTGGGTGTGCTTACGAGGCACGGCCAAAACGGCCCGCAAAAAAAGGATGACGACCATGAAAACGACTGCCCTGAAACAGCTCAAAATCGCCGCCATGGGTGGATTTGCACTCGCGCTTGGCTTTGCCGGCGTGGCAAACGCCAGCCACAATTCAAGGTTCACCTGCTACGTCCACGTCCATGAAACCTGTTTCAATTCAAGCAAGCCCAACTGCTCGCAGGAGGAGTATGAGTGGGGTCTTGACGAGTGCGATAACACCTATCCCAACAGCAAACCGGTCCGCAAACCAGCATTCGGCGCGCTGTTGCCTGGCAAAAGCAAGGGAATGAGCGGCAGCACCACATTCGGTCAGTCTTCTCGCTAATACAGGCTGAACAACATCGAAAAGCGAGGACCGGCGGCCATTGGCCGCCGTTTTCGTTTGGGCGGATATGGGTGACAACAAGAGCCGAAACGCTTATCGTACTAATACCCTTAGACCATTGCTGACAGCTAGCATGCATTGTGCATTCTAACGCTGTGGAAGATACACGATTTTCAATCAGGCACGCGACTGACAGCGACGCAGAAGCGATCGCCAAAGTTCACGTCACAGCATGGCGCGAGGCCTACGCGAAAATACTGCCAGCACAAATGCTGACAGGCATTGATGTCGCACAGCGAACCAGTCGTTGGCGCAAAATCCTTCAAACAAAGGCCGAGTGCAAAGACGATATGGTTGCCGTTTCAATCCGGGGGAAAGACATTCTCGGCTTTGTTTCCGTGGGCCCGCAACGCAATGAAAAGCTGCGGTTGCAGGGTTTTTCAGCTGAAATCGAAGCGCTCTATGTGTTGCATGCTGAGCAGCGGATAGGAATCGGCCGCGCACTCTTGCGCAAGGGCGCCGATCATCTGCTCCAGGTCGGCCACCAGGCAGTTGCCTTGTGGGTGCTTGAAGGCAATCGACCTGCCCGGGCATTTTATGAATCGATAGGCGCGGATCAAATTGATGAACGCGAAGATGAAAGAGGTGCGATTACGTTGAAGGAATGCGCCTACGGTTGGCCCGATCTAAACAAGCTTGCTTCGCGGCGGTAAAACTCACGCCGAAATAGCGCCATTGCCGTAGTATGCGTCATAAAAATGGCAACGTGCGCATCCTGCGAAGTTTGCGCCTTCGCTTGACTCCCACCCCCATTTCACTAAAGCCACCGGCCACAATCTGAACCGGCGGGAGCCACACCCAATGACCCTATCACTGACTTTTCCCGGCCAGGGCTCGCAGGCCGTTGGCATGGGTAAGGAACTGGCAGATGCATTTCCCGAGGCACGCGCCGTGTTTGAGGAAGTTGACGAAGCGCTTGGTCAAAAACTCTCCGCCCTGATGTTTGACGGGCCGGAGGATGAACTGACCCTGACCGCCAATGCGCAACCAGCGCTGATGGCGGTCTCCATGGCGGTGATCCGGGTGCTTGAAGCCAAGGGCTTTGATGTCGCTTCAGCCACCTACGCGGCGGGCCACTCGCTCGGTGAATATGCAGCCCATGCGGCCGTTGGCACGTTTTCACTGGCCGACACCGCCCGGCTTTTGCGCATCCGCGGTGATGCCATGCAAGCGGCAGTGCCGGTCGGCGAGGGCGCCATGGCCGCGATTATCGGTCTCGAAGCGGACGATGTAGCCGCGCTCTGCGCGGAAGCGTCATCGGCGGGCGTGTGCCAGATCGCCAATGACAATGGCGGCGGACAGCTGGTGATCTCCGGCGCCAAGGCCCCGGTGGAGGCTGCCGCCGAAGCCGCCAAGGGTAAGGGCGCCAAGCGGGCACTTTTGCTGCCGGTCTCCGCACCGTTCCACTCAGCCCTGATGGCACCTGCTGCTGACGCGATGCGCGAAGCTTTGGCAGACGTGACGGTCAATGCGCCGAAAATCCCGGTCGTCACCAACGTAAAGGTCGCCCCGACCAGCGATCCGGCCACGATCGTCGACGATCTCGTCAACCAGGTGACGGGTCAGGTGCGCTGGCGCGAAACCATTGAATGGTTTGGCCAAAATGGCGTCACAAAGCTGGCCGAAGTGGGCTCGGGCAAGGTGCTGACGGGTCTTGCGCGCCGGATCAATCGCGAACTATCCGGCGTTGCCATCAACACCCCAGCCGATATAGAAGCCTTTTTGGAAGCGTAAGGCCTGACCCTAAGGGCCGGTAAAAGAACAAAGACGGGAACAGCATGATCGATCTGACAGGCAAAAAGGCGCTGGTCACCGGCGCATCCGGCGGCATTGGCGAAGACATTGCCCGCATGTTGCATGCGCAGGGCGCCATTGTCGGCCTGCACGGCACGCGCGAAGAAAAGCTGCAGGCGCTGGCCGCTGATCTTGGCGGTCGCACCCACGTGCTGCCCGCCAACCTGTCTGATCTTGAAGCCGTTGATGCGCTGGCCGCCAAAGCCGAAGAGGTTTTGGAGGGTGTCGACATTCTCGTCAACAATGCCGGCATCACCAAGGATGGCCTGTTCGTGCGCATGCCCCAGGAAGACTGGGATGCCGTCATCGCCGTCAATCTGACCGCCGTTTTCCGCCTGACGAAGGCGCTGACGCACCCGATGATGCGCCGCCGGGAAGGGCGGATCATCAACATCACCTCCGTTGTCGGCGTCACCGGCAATCCTGGCCAGGCCAACTATTGCGCCTCAAAGGCCGGCTTGATCGGTTTTTCCAAATCATTGGCCATGGAAATTGCCTCACGCAATGTCACCGTCAATTGCGTCGCGCCCGGCTTTATTGAGAGCGCGATGACCGAAAAACTCAATGACAAGCAAAAAGACGCCATCATGGGCGCCATTCCAATGAAGCGCATGGGCACCGGCGCGGAAGTTGCCGCTGCGGTAGCCTTTTTGGCCTCTGACAGCGCTTCTTACGTGACCGGCCAGACGATTCATGTAAATGGCGGCATGGCCATGATCTAGCCGCATGGCTTTTCAACAATCTTGTCCTTGTTCGCACGTGCACAACGCCTTTCGGCTTGCATGACGGGGACGCAGCGGATAACCACCCAACCGAAAACAACCTTAATCGAGGGATAAATTCATGAGCGACGTTGCAGAGCGCGTAAAAAAGATCGTGGTTGAGCACCTGAGCGTAGATGCTGAAAAAGTATCCGAAGGAGCCAGCTTTATCGACGATCTGGGGGCCGACAGCTTGGACACAGTTGAGCTCGTCATGGCATTTGAAGAGGAGTTCGGCGTTGAAATTCCAGATGATGCCGCCGAAACCATTTTGACGGTCGGCGACGCCGTCAAGTTCATCGAAAAGAACGCCGCCTGATCGCGATGAGCCGCGTTCGCGCGGCTCCGGATCGGCCTCTTCGCACATTCAAAACATGCGCCGCGTAGTCATTACAGGCATGGGTATGGTGTCTCCCCTCGGGGCAGACGTGCCAACGACATGGAAAAACCTGCTCGCCGGGAAATCCGGCGCGCAGCGTATCGATGAGTTTGAGGTTGACGATCTGGCTGCCCAGATCGCCTGTCGCTTGCCATTTGGCGACGGGTCTGACGGCACGTTCAATGCCGATGATTGGATGGAGCCCAAAGAGCAACGCAAGGTCGACCCGTTCATCATTTACGCGATGGCAGCCGCCACACAGGCGCTCGATGATGCCGATTGGCACCCCACCAGCGATGAAGATCAGACCTCAACCGGTGTTCTGATTGGTTCCGGTATTGGCGGGATCGAGGGCATCGTTGAAGCCGGCTATACGCTGCGTGACCGCGGTCCGCGGCGTGTTTCGCCCTTCTTTATTCCCGGGCGCCTGATCAATCTGGCCGGCGGCCAGGTGTCGATCCGCCATGGCTTGCGCGGGCCGAACCATTCGGTCGTGACCGCCTGTTCAACCGGCGCCCATGCCATTGGGGACGCATCGCGCCTGATCATGTTTGGCGATGCTGATGTGATGGTGGCCGGTGGCACGGAATCGCCCATCAGCCGCATTTCGCTTGCCGGCTTTGCCGCCTGTAAAGCCTTGTCGACTGACAGAAATCATGACCCGCAAGCCGCATCACGCCCCTATGACCGTGACCGCGATGGCTTTGTCATGGGCGAGGGTGCAGGCGTCGTCATTTTGGAAGAATATGAACACGCCAAGGCGCGTGGCGCCAAGATCTACGCCGAAGTGGTTGGCTATGGTCTGTCAGGCGATGCCTATCATATCACCGCACCATCGGAAGACGGTGAAGGCGCCGAGCGCTGCATGCGCGCAGCGCTGAAAAACGCCAAGCTCGATCCGTCAGACATTGATTACATCAATGCGCATGGCACGTCGACCATGGCCGACACGATCGAGTTGGGTTCGGTCGAGCGCCTGCTCGGCAACCATGCGATGAATGTCTCCATGTCATCGACAAAATCGTCGATCGGCCACTTGCTGGGCGCTGCTGGCGCGGTGGAGGCCATCTTTGCCACGCTTGCGATCCGTGACCAGATCGTCCCGCCAACCATCAATCTGGATAATCCGGATGTGGAGAGCCCGATTGATCTGGTGCCGCACAAGGCACGCGAACGCGAGGTCAATGTGGCCCTGTCCAACTCTTTTGGATTCGGTGGCACAAACGCCAGCCTGATCCTGCGCCGGTTCGACGCCTAACGCTGTTGTGAGCGCCTTTCGTCCGGGAAATTGGACAAAAAATCCAAAAAAAGTGCCTTTTTGCCCCCTTATTCGCTCGCTATGTGCTGCACGATGCATGCAATTGGTGTAGACCCCAACGCGGCCGTGGGGGTCATCAAAGGAAATGCTGCATCAGCAGGTCGCTTGATTGTGATTGAGCGGCCGGAGAATACGGTATTCGGTGCTTGGCACGGGCCTTCGATTTTAATAGCGCCCTATGGGATATTGTGGGTTTAGTCAGGGATAAAAGGTTTGAGTGATCCAGTCAGATTTGGGCGAGGCGGCGCGCGTTCATTTCCTGCGCCAACCGATGAGGCGGGAAATCAACCCGAAGACAATAAAAAACGACGCCGCAAAAACAGTGCCGCCCGCAATCAGTTTGTCGTCTTCTTCAATTTCCTGTTCTCCTGCCTTGTCTTCACGCTCATCGCGATGGCGGCCGCGCTTTATTTTGGCAAAACCCAGTTTGAAGCCGAAGGGCCGCATGAACTGGGCAAGACTTTCACCGTTCGCTCGGGCGCTAATGTGGCGCAAGTTGCCAACGCTTTGCGCCGCGAAGGGCTGATTTCCAATTCCCGCATCTTTGAGTATGGCGTGCGCGCCTACCGTAACGAGACCGAGTTGAAGGCCGGTGAATATGAAATAACCGCCGGCGCTTCGATGAAAGAGATCATGGACCGCCTCGTGGAAGGTCGCGCCATCCTTTATCCACTGACCGTGGTGGAAGGCTGGACCGTGTTTCGGGCCATGCAAGAGATTGCGGCCAATGAATTCCTGACCGGCGAAATGCCGGAAGAATTGCCGCCAGAAGGCACCCTTGTTGCCGATACCCAAAAATTCGGACGCGGCACTGATCGTGCAGAATTGATCTCACGCATGC
>JBCCRB010000080.1:0-9208 GCA_039208465.1 Pseudomonadota bacterium | reverse complement strand
TTCCTGCTTTCGACCGTGGGGTTTTTGACGCTCGGCGCCGTCATTTTGGGCGAGCGCAAATTTCATTATCTCATCCCGATCGCGTTGGTGGCAGCCGGCGTCGTTTGGTACCTTGTCGAGGGCGTGTTGGGGATTTTCCTGCGCCCGCTGCCATTTTTCATGGGGTAGGGCGCGATGCTTGAAGGACTTCTGATCGGCCTTTCCACGGCCTTTTCCATCCAAAACCTCCTCATGGTGATTGGCGGCTGTCTGATCGGCACTTTCATTGGCATGCTGCCGGGCCTTGGCCCGATGTCGATCATCGCGATCATGATCCCCGTCGCCATTTCGATGGGCGATCCGTCAGCCGCGCTCATTTTGCTCGCCGGTGTCTATTATGGCGCCATTTTCGGTGGCTCCACCTCGTCGATCCTGCTCAACGCCCCCGGCGTGGCGGGCACGGTCGCATCCAGCTTTGACGGCTACCCCATGGCGCGTAATGGCCAGGCCGGCAAGGCGCTAACCATCGCCGCCATTGCCTCGTTCCTCGGCGGCACGATCGGCGCGATCCTGCTGATGATCTTTGCGCCCATGTTGTCTTCGGTCGCGCTGTTGTTTCACTCAGCGGAGTATTTTGCGTTGATGGTCGTCGGCCTGTCAGCCATTGCCGCTTTTGCCGGAACCGGCCAGGTCGCCAAAGCCATCCTGATGACGCTTGTCGGCCTGATGATGGCCACGGTCGGCGAGGGCGCGCTGTTCAACATGCCGCGCTTCACCATGGGCCTGATGGATCTGCAATCCGGCTTTTCCTTCATCACGCTGGCCATGGCCATGTTCGCGCTGCCCGAAGCGCTCTACCTCGTCATGGATAAGGCGCGCAGCAAAACGGGCGATACGGGTAAGATCGAAAATTTGCGCATTTCGGGCGACGAAGCGCGCTCGATCGCCCCGGTGATCGGCCGCCAATCCGTCCAGGGATTTTTTATCGGCGTGTTGCCTGGCGCCGGCGCCACGATCGCCTCGTTTCTTGGCTATGCGGTTGAACGCAACATTGCCAAGGGTGAAGAACAGGCAGAATTTGGCAAAGGGTCCATCAAAGGGCTGGCCGCGCCTGAGACCGCTAACAACGCCGCTTGCACTGGTTCATTCGTCCCCTTGTTGACGCTTGGCATCCCCGGTTCAGGCACAACGGCCATCCTTTTGGGCGCGCTGATCGCGTTGAACGTGACACCCGGCCCGCGGCTGATGACAGAATCACCCGACATTTTCTGGGCCGTCATCATCTCCATGTATATCGGCAATCTGGTCCTTCTTATTTTGAATCTGCCGCTTATTCCGTATATCGCCAAAGTGTTGACGATACCGCGCAACTACCTGATTCCGTTCATTTTGTTCTTCACGCTGATGGGCTCCTATATCGGTCAGAACAATTCGACTGAATTGTTGATCCTTGTCGGCTTCGGCATCTGCGCGACCATTTTGCGCTTTGCCGACTACCCGCTGGCCCCCTTGCTGATCGGCTTTATCCTAGGCTCCATGCTCGAAGACAATTTCTCCCGTTCCATGCAATTGGCCGATGGCTGGGGCTTCATCCTCGACCGGCCGATGACCATGGGTCTGTTGACGATCGCGGCGCTTCTTGTCGTGCTGCCAAGCTACCGGGCACGGCGCGCAAGAGCCCGCCAGGCCGGTGTTGCTGATGGGGACTAAGCCGCTCGCCGGCATCCGCGTACTGGACCTGACCAATGTCCTGGCCGGTCCATTTTGCTGTTACCAATTGGCGCTGCTTGGCGCCGATGTCATCAAAATTGAGCGGCCGCACACCGGCGACCTGGCCCGCCAGCTGGGCGCCGACCCGAAGCGCAACGCCGCCAATATGGGGATCAGCTTTCTGGCCCAAAATGCCGGCAAACTGTCTTTGACGCTGAACTTGAAAGACACAAGGGCGCGCGAGATCTTCATGAAACTGGTCGCGCAGGCCGACGTGTTGGTTGAAAATTTTCGGCCCGGCGTGATGGACCGCCTCGGCTTGGGGTACGAGACGCTCAAGACGCAAAACCCGGCCCTGATTTACTGCGCAATATCGGGCTACGGGCAAACCGGCCCGCTCAAGGATAGCCCGGCCTATGACCAGATTATCCAGGGCGTCAGCGGCGTGATGTCGGTGACCGGCGATGCCGTGAGCGCACCGCTCCGCGTTGGTTATCCGATGGCTGACACGATTGGCGGCATGACGGCCGCCTTTGCCATTTGTGCCGCGCTCAATGGGAAGCCGCGCGGCAGCTGCCTCGACATTTCCATGACAGAAGCCGTGATCGCTACGATGGGCTGGGTCGTGTCAAACCATCTGATTGGTGACGTAGATCCGCAGGCGCTTGGCAATGAAAACATGACCTCGGCGCCGTCCGGTACGTTTCAAACCGCCGATGCGCCGATCAACATTGCGGCCAATCGCGATATGCAGTGGGTAACGCTCGCCGAGCATCTGCAGCGGCCCGACCTTCTGGCCGATCCCGCCTTTGCGACCCGCGAAGACCGCAAGCAAAACCGGCACGAACTGCGCCAAAAGCTTGAAAAGACTCTCAAAACCCGCCCCGCAGCAGAGTGGGTGGAAGAGCTCAACGCGCTTGGCGTGCCCTGCGGCCCTGTCCTGACAGTGCCCGAGATTTTGCGCGAACCGCAGATCAAAAACCGGGCTTTAGTTGGCGAAACACAAATTGCCGAGGAGACATGCCAAGTGCTGAACTCACCGGTCCGCATTGATGATGAGCGGCCTGGCGCGTCTTTGCCGCCACCGGAACTTGGCGCCGATACGGATGCGTTGATGGCCAGCCTCGGCTATACATCCAGCCAGATTGAACAATTGCGGGCAGAGGGTGTCATATGAGCGACGTCAGTGACTGGTGGCGCACCAAGATCATCGACATGGAGCCTGGACGGATTGCGATCCGTGGCACCCCGATCGAGGAGCTGATCGGCACCTTGTCGTTTCCGCAGATGATCTGGCTGATGGTGCGCGGCGATACGCCGACCCCGCAACAGGCCAGGCTCTTTGAAGCCGCCTTGGTCGCCGCTGTTGATCATGGGCCACAGGCGCCATCGATTGCAACGGCCCGCATGGCGGTCACCTGCGGTGTCAGCTTGAACAATGCCCTTGCCAGCGCCGTAAACATGCTTGGCGATGTGCATGGTGGGGCAGGCGAGCAGGCTGTCGAACTGTTCCACTTTCTCAAGGTGAGCGGTGCTGATCGAGGCGAAACATTGAGCCGCTGGCAGGAAATGCAGGGCAAGATCGTCCCCGGTTTCGGGCATCGTTTTCATACCCCGACGGACCCTAGGGCCCCGCGTTTGATGGCCTTGGTGGACGAAGCCAGCCGCGAGGGAGCAGTGACCGGCGAATTCCAATCGATCGCAGTCTTTGTGGAAGAAGAGCTGGGCAAGCGTGCCGGCCGACCGATACCAATGAATATTGATGGCGCAACCGCCGTGATCTATGCCGAATTAGGCTTTGAAGCACCGCTGGCGCGCGGTCTTTTCTGTTTGTCCCGCTCGGTCGGCATTTTGGCCCATGCCTGGGAGCAAAAGCAGCAGGGCGGGCGCAACAAGGGGCCGACGCCGCCAGCTTACCGCTGGACCTATGACGGGGAAAACTAACCCTTCAGCAAGCCAAGGTGGCGCCCGATATCTTCCAGAATTTGCGCCGGTTTCGTGAGATGTTTGAGGCGGACGCGCGCATCGGTTGCATCGAACGTAAAGCTGTTCAGCGTGACCTCCAAAGGCGCCCCGGTCGGCGGGCCTAACTGCACCACCGGACCGCGCACGACAAAACGGCGGGTTTTTCCGCGAAACGGGAAATGTGCCTTCGGAAAGCGCTCTTTTACCCGCGAAACCCGCAATTGCTGCTCGATCTGGGCTACTGATTGCCCCGGCATCACGGACATTTGGACATCGGCATGTCTATAGTAACTGCCGCTGTTCGGCTCTTGCGGCTCAGCTTTCAATGTCCCGTTCAGATAGCGTGGCAGTTCATTTTCGATCAGCGACTTAATCGCAGCATCCATCGCGTCATACCAACCATCAATTGAGCCGTATTTCGACAGTGGCAAATGCCGTTGCCCGATGATCGGGCCTTCGTCGATCCCCGGCGACACGGCGTGAAGCGTCATGCCCCCGTAAGTGTCAGCCTCTTCATTGGCGATGAGCGCGTGTAAAGGCGCTGGCCCCTTGTAATGGGGCAGGAGCGCCGGGTGAAAATTGACCAGCTTGCCGTCAAGACGGTCGATAAAGGCGCGCGGAAAAATGAGCATTGACCCACAGCTCAAGATCGCATCGACATCGCCGACAGCATCGAGAGCCGCATTCATGGTCTCGACATAGGGTTTTGATATTGTGCGGTAAGGGACGTTTCGATCAGCCAGTGCCCGCAACAACGGGCGCTGGTTTTTGTGTTTTTGCCGGGCCAGACCCATGTTCCGGCGGGGCGGGGCATCTTTCTCGCCAGACCAAAAGGCGGCTATCTCATGCCCACATTGCTCAATCGACAGCATGCTGTTGTAGGCATACCTGTCATCACTGCCGACAATAATGCAACGCACACTAACCTCGCCGCGCAGCTATAATTGTCGCGCGTAGCGATCAAACTCCGTTGATGGGAGAGTCAACGACCCAGGAAATCGGCACGCGGATAATCTTCTTTGCCGTTACCGCGGGCAGTTTCTCGCGCTTGATCGCTGATGGTTTTTGGTATGATTTTTTCATTTTACCCTCGCAGATGCTTAAAGCACCAATTTAGTTCACCTCAAAAAACTTCGTCCAAGTGGTCGGCACGCCCTAGATGCTCTTATCAAACGATAACCGCATCGCAGAGCATGCACGCTCACGTACTAGAGAAGTACGTCATCGACCACGATGAAGATGTATGAAGTCGGCTTGGACTTAATCGCCGTGACAGCCGCCAACTTATCACGCTTTACCACTGCGGGTTTTTCGTACGATTTTCTCATTGTTCCGCCCATGTCAGTTCAACCCGACGTTCAGTATCACGTAATGACCTAGAGTCAATTGACGACAGGTACATTCAACAGATAGTCACCCGCAATCATGACACGAGAAAAAGCCCATTTTCCGGCCCTTTTCCCACCCAGCGCACGCATGGTCGATGTCCGCAGTGGCCTAAGCTGGACGGCCGCAGACATGGCAGAAGAGGTCGAAAAGCGCCTGGTGCACTTTGAAAACCTGTCTCTAAGTCACTGCCATATATGCGTAATCGCAACCAAAACGGGAGCTGACACGTTATTGTGGTGCTTCACGGCTTGGTCTGCGGGATTGTCCGTTCTGCTGATCAATCCGGGCATCACCGACTTTGAACGCGAAAACATTATCGCCCGGATCAAGCCCACGCTTTGGGTCGACGAGGGCGGGATTACCCAACTTGAATCATCGGCATCTGTTGCCAATCAGCAACAAGGCCCATTGGGTTTTGATGACCCTGCGCTGATCCTCATGACATCGGGGACCACCGGCGTTCCAAAGGGCATTAGCCACACGCTGCGCAGCCTGTCATCGCGATGCGCGCTCAACAGCCAAGTCATCGGACCGTCCATGCTGGCGCACTCATTGTGCGTATTACCGGTGTTTTTCGGCCACGGTATTATCGGCAATTGCCTGACGCCGCTTGCGGCAGGCGCAACACTGTACCTGTGGCCTTCGCCAAACCTCGCCGAAATTGGGCAGTTTCCAAAGATCGTCGATGAAAACGCGATTAGCTTCATGAGCTCGGTGCCCACATTCTGGAAGCTGGCAATGTGCGTAGCCGAACAACCGGCGCGTATCATAGACCGCGTGCATGTTGGCTCAGCGCCCTTGGGCGTGAGCCAATGGGAGGAAATCGCCCAATGGTGCAAAACCGATAATGTCTGGAACATGTATGGCATGACGGAAACCGCCAATTGGATCGGTGGCGCACCCCTGTCAGAAGCCAACGGCCGGGATGGCCATGTTGGCCCCATTTGGGGCGGCCGCTATGCGGTTTTGACACAAGAGGGCGACATTAAAAGCCAGGGGCGCGGCGAAGTCCTGGTGCTCTCGCCGTCAATCATGAGCGGCTATCACGAAAACCCCGAGCAAACGGCCGCAACCTTCCACGGGCCGTGGTTCAAGACCGGTGATATTGGTGATTTGGATGCCGATGGCGCGCTCACCCTCATTGGCCGGGAAAAGTTCGAGATCAACCGCGCCGGTATCAAGGTGCAGGCCGAAGAGATCGATCTCATGCTGGAACGTAATCCTGCAATTGCCGAGGCGTGTGCTTTTGGCATGCCCGATCCAATCAGCGGTGAGGCCGTCGCCGCTGCGGTTGTTCCTGCACAAGACACAATTGACGAACGCGCGATCATTGAGTGGTGCAGCGGTCAAGTCCGTGCCGAGGCGGTCCCGGGTCGCTTGTTCGTCGTTGAGGAAATAGCCCGCAATGAACGCGGCAAGATTGATCGAAAAGCAACGCAAGTTGCCTGTTTGAAGGTTGCTGGCCTTGAGTGATAAGCGCAGGCCCATAGAGATATTGGGCAAGGATATTCATACCAAAAGGTTCATTCTCCGGCCGATAGGCCGCTGGGAAATGGCAAAACTTGTCACCCGGGCGCTGACCGTCAAGGAGGTGAGCGCAAGCTATGCCCGTACGCACCGCAATCCGCGCTTTCTCAAAACACTGCGCCGATATCGCCGGGCCAATCAAAAAACCCGCTTCTACCACGCCATTATCGACCGCCAGACGGGGGACGTTATCGGCACCCACGGTAGCTATTACATTCCTGTGCGCACAATGACTGTCGAAGTCATCTTGAGCGACCTTGCATGGTGGGGAAAGGAAGTTGTTGCGGAAGTCCGCGGTGCCTTGATCGTGGCCTATCATGACAGTGGTCGCGTTGACCAAGTGACCTGTAACATCAATTCACGCAATTTCGGTTCGCTGATCAACGCCTCAAAACTCGGTTTTGAGCAGGTTGGTGTGAACTACATGTCCATGTTCGACGAACTCGAAAATGGGCCTGCCGATTACATCACCTTTTCCTTGCGTGGTGAGGCATTGAAAAAACAGGTGGAAGCATACAAGTCGGAGGCTGCTAATGACGCCCATTGACCGTGCCCTGGCAATTGTCACGAACGCCGTCGGGCCACGCGGTGGCGACGTCGATATCGAGGCTTCCGCGCTCACAACACGCGGCTGGGACAGTATCGCCCATGTCAACATATTGATGGAGATTGAGCGGGAAACCGGCACGACAGTACCGGCCGCCATGCTGGCCACGTTGACGTCTGTCGCCGCGATTGCCGCATTCCTGGAAAAAGCCGGCGTGCCCGGCAGCGCCGCGCAATGAACGGTCCTGCATTGACCCCTGATGCAGCCCGATATCTGTGCGAGCTGGCCGACCCTGCAGCCCCACGCCCGCCCACCGGCCCCGATGCTTTTTTCTCGCCCGCAGAACTTGCCGAACTATGCGCCTATCACGCGATGGAAACCGTAGCGTGGCGCAAACTCAACGACACCGCCGAAACGATGGACCGGTATGCGACCCTCGGCGAGACAGCACATGCGGCGACTATTCTAACGCTCCTCTTGGAGGGCCACGCACAAAAGATCCGCCGGGCTTTTGATGACGCAGGGCTTGAATGGACCTTTGTTAAAGGTGCCGCGTTTGCCAGCGAGCTTTATGCCGAGATGGCGGACCGGCCGTACACCGATCTGGACATTTTGGTGCCCAAGTCAGCCATGGCGCAGGCGCGTGATGTGCTCAAGGCGGCCGGCTACCGCCATATCGAACGTCAGCGCCCCGATAAGGATGGTGTCTATGAAGAAGAAAAATGGATGCCCGTCGGTGAACAGAACATTTTGATCGAATTACACACCGATCTCGTGCACCAGCCTGCGCTGCGCAAACGGGTATCGTTTAACTATGATGCGTTCAAAGCGGCGAGCGGACACAGTGAAAGATCGCCAATTGGCCATTTGATGACGGCAATCGTCCACGGGGCCCTTGGCCACAAATTTCACCAATTGAAACTCGCGGTCGACATCTTGCAGGCAATGCGCGCCATCGATGAAAATGATGTCGATGCGGCGTTGGGCGCGGCACGACAACTCAAGGTGCGCTTTGAATTGGCCGCCAGCGCCCGTTTGGTGCAATCGCTCTTTCCGACCGCGCGCCATAACGAGGTCATCTATCAGTTCGCCAACGCCGTCAAAACACCGGCGATTATCAATCGGTCGACAGTGGTCAATGCGCATTTGCGCGATCATTTGCCGTCGCGCATCCGACGCCACGCTTTCCGTTGGTATCAGCGAACCATGGTTTTCAGCTGATCGTTCCTAAAGGCGCCGCACCGCGTCGAGAATACGCGCCGCAATCTCCAAAGGCGGACCGGCGACCTGCACCTCCAGGCAAGGCGTGTGGCCGACTAACTGGCTCAGGACGTCCAAGCGCAGTTCCTGCACCGCATCAAGCCCTGACTTGCCGACCGCCAGATTGTCCTCCATGAGCGCATGCAGGGCATCAAAGGGCTCCTGTGCCTTTATGCTGCAGATAGTTGCCTCATGATCGGCCCGCAAATTGACCACCGCCGCCACGGGAAGCAAGGATTGCTGGCGTATGGCAAAACCGGCGGCCGTCATTCGGGCCTTGTCCACCATCGCTTCGCCGCCCTGAAAAACCAAATCGCCAAGATCCATGTGTTCGCGAAGCGCCGGCAACATGTCAAAGCTGCGTTCATGGACCTTGGCTGAACGCGGCAGGCCCCATGCCTTTGGCTGGTTGTCGCCGGGCAGGAATGTGACGGCAGTGCAATCATCGGCGGCCAGCTTTGCGCCTGACATCGACAAGGCCAATGCGGTTGTCGATTTGCCCGTGCCGCTCGGCGCATGGAGCAGGATCATGCCCTGGCCATCGTCCAGTATCAGCCCTGCCGCATGAATAAGTGAGGTTTTCGCCACCTCCAGCGCATGTTCCAGTGCAAACACATGTGCTTCGCCGACGCCGTGATTGACGTGATCCACATGCGTCCCGACCATTATGGTGCTGTTGCCATCGGGGCCACATGTCAGCGCGGCATCTTCACCAAAAACGGTAACGCTTTCCCCATCTGGATTGGTGCCGATCACGATCGGAACACCTTCGCGAACAGGAATTGACGTAACATCAGTCAGCTCATCGGTCAGCGGTGCAGACGTCCGCAC